>NZ_JBSFGJ010000195.1:0-16865 GCF_053596515.1 Nonomuraea sp. NPDC001684 | reverse complement strand
GGCGCGAAGTGCCCGGCCAGCTCGGCGTCGCCGACGGGCAGCCGGGTGACCGCCTCCAGCAGCCAGCGGAGCTGCCGGCCGACAGGGGTGTCGGGGATCTCGACCGCGGCGCTCGCCGTCGGCGCGGCGGTGGCGGACCCGGTGATGGTGGCCAGGGCTGGCACGGGCTGCGTCGCGCAGGCCGTGACCGCCACGGCCATGACGGCGGTGGCCAGTGCGGGGAACCTGTAGTGAGACATGTGCCCAGCCAACAGCCGCGGCCGGGCCCGCGCCCACCATATGCGCCGCCGTTCTCGCAGGTGGGGCTGTCCGTACCGAATGTGCGGTTAACCTCATAGACGCCCATTCGGATTCCCCTGACGATGGTGGTTCATGAGTTCCAGGCTGCTCGCCGGGTCGCTGGCGACCATCGGCGCCGGGGGCGCCCTGGCGGGTGCGCTGCTGGGGTCCGGGCTGCCCGCGCCGCCGCAGGAATGGGCCTTCGGCGTCCTCGGCCTGGTGCTGCCCGCGCTGGGCTGGCTGCTCACCGTCCGCCGTCCCGACCTGCGGTACGGCTGGCTGTTCCTGGCCGCGGCCGCCTGCTTCGGACTCGCCGCGCTGGGCACCGGCCTGGCCGTCAGGTTCCACTACAGCGGGCCGGTCGTGGTCTGGCTGTCCGCGCTCTATGCCACGTTCTACGGCCTGACCTGGATCTTCGTCCCGCTGCTCTTCCCCGACGGCCGCCTGCCGTCCCGGCGCTGGCGGCCCGTGGCCTGGATCGGCGGGGTCGCGATCGCCATGCACACGGTGGGAAACGGGCTGTTCGGCGTCGACCCGGCCCGGCCCGGCGAGCTGCCGGCCGTGCTGACGACCGGGGCGATCTGGGCGGCCCTGGCCAGCGCGCTGGGCCAGCTCCTCACCTTCCTGACGGCCGTCGTCGTCCTCGCCGGCCTCGTGGTCCGCTGGCGGCGCAGCGAGCGGGCCGAGCGCGGACAGTACGCCTGGATGGTCGCCGGCACCGCCGTCCAGCTCTGCGCGGGCGTGCTGCTGCTGTTCCTGCTGGACGCCCGGTTGTGGGGCGCCGCGGTGATCGGCCTGCTCACGGTGATGGCGGCGCTGCCGGTCGCCGTCCTGGTGGGGATCGTGCGGCACCGGCTGCTCGACATCCGGTTCGGCCTGCGGGGCTCCCGCCTGCACCTGATCTTCGACCTGCGGCCCACCGTGGACGAGGTGCTGTCCGGTCTCGGCACCGCGCTGGCGGCCACGCCCGAGCCGGTCGAGCAGCTCGGCAGGCTCGCCGCCGCCGTCCGCGACGGGCTGGAGGCCAGGTGGGCGGCCGTGACGTTGGCCGACGGCACCCGGGTGGCCGCGGGCGAGGAGGAGGGCGGGACGGCGCTGGCCGTGCCGGTGCGCGGCGGCCTCGGACGCATCGAGCTCGGCCCGCGCCGCGCCGGCCGGTACGACCGGGAGGACCGGCGCCTCCTGGAGGCGCTGGCCGTGCCCGCCGGGCTGGCCATCCAGAGCGCCGGGCTGGTCGCCCGCCTGGTCAACGCCCAGGAGGCCGAGCGGCGGCGGATCGAGCGCAACATCCACGACGGCGTGCAGCAGCAGCTCGTGGCGCTCATCGCCGGGCTGGAGCTGGCCCGCGTCACCGGCGCCGGCCCCGACGCGCTGGCCCGCCTGCGCGAGCAGGCCCGCCAGACGCTCACCGACCTGCGCGAGCTGGCCGCCGGCATCCACCCGTCGGCCCTCAGCCAGGGCGGCCTGGTGGAGGCCGTCGAGGAACGCTGCTCCGGGCTGCCCGTGCCCACGACCGTCACCGCCGACCCCGGGCTGCGGGCCCGCCGTTTCGCCGACGAGGTCGAGGGCGCGATGTACTTCACCGTCAGCGAGGCCGTCGCCAACGCGCTCAAGCACGCCGCCGCCGCCAGGATCGAGGTACGCCTGACCCTGGCGCCGGGCCGGGTACGGGCCACCGTCGCCGACGACGGCAGGGGCTTCGACCCGGCCACCGCCGCCCGCCGCGGCCTGGCCACGCTCGCCGACCGCCTGGACGCGCTGGGCGGCGGCATGGAACTCCACAGCGAGCCCGGAAAGGGGACACGCATGCACGCGTGGGTGCCGGCCGATGCCTGAGCCCGTCCGCACGGTCGTCGCCGACGACCACTACCTGGTGCGCGAGGGCACCCGGCAGCTGCTCGAACTGTCCGGCGAGGTGACCGTCGTCGGCGCGGTCGGCGACGCCGACGAGCTGCTGGACGCCGTGCGCCGGCTGGAGCCGCAGGTCGTCGTCACCGACATCCGCATGCCCGGCGGCGAGTGGCGGCCGGGCTTCGAGGGCATCGACGCGGCCCACCGCATCAGGGCCGGCCACCCCGGCACCGGAGTGGTGGTGCTGTCGCAGTTCTCCGACGCCCTGTTCGCCTTCGAGCTGTTCAAGCACGGGACGGCCGGGTTCGCCTACCTGCTGAAGGACCGCGTGGGCGACCTCGACGAGCTGCTCGGCGCGATCCGGGCGGTCGCCGGGGGCGGCTCGGTCATCGACCCCAAAGTGGTCGAGGGCCTGCTGGCCAGGCGCGAGGTCCGCGGGCAGGGGGAGTCGCTGACCCCGAGGGAGCGGGACGTGCTGCGCGAGATGGCCCACGGCCGCTCCAACGCCGGCATCGCCCGTGCCCTGCACCTGTCGATCTCGTCGGTGGAGAAGAACGTGAACGCCATCTTCACCAAGCTGGGGCTGGAGAACAGCGGCGACGTGCACCGGCGGGTGGCCGCCGTCCTGGCCTACCTCGGCCCGGCCGAGCGCTGACTCAGCCGAAGACGGCCGGGGGCGGGACCGGGGCGAGCACGGCGTCGCCGTCCTTGATGGGGTGGGCGCCGCCGATGAAGTTCTTCAGCGTCTCCCCGTGCACGCAGCGCGCCTGGGTGAGGCCGCCGGCCGCGCGCCGGGACAGCAGGTCGAGCGGCAGCTCCGTGCGCGAGGCCGCGACGATCAGGTTGCCGAACCGGCGGCCCCGCATGATCCCCGGCTCGGCCAGCAGCGCCACGTGCCGGAACGCGTCGCACACCGTGGCCAGCAGCCGCTTGGCGAACGCCAGGCCCTTGCCGTCGGCCATGTTGATCAGCAGCGTGCCGTCGGGGCGCAGCACGCGGGCCAGGTCGCCCATGTACTCCGCGGTGGCCAGCTCCACCGGCATCGTGGCGCCGGTGAACGCGTCGAGCACGACCAGGTCGGCCGAGTCGTCCCACACCTTGGCCGTGCCCTCGCGGCCGCCGGCCACGATGACCTTCAGCCGGGGGACCGAGCGCAGGTCGAGCTGCTCGCGGACCAGGTTGACCAGCAGGCCGTCGGGCTCGATCACGATGTGCCGGGAGCCGGGGCGGGTGGCCGAGACGTAACGCGGGATCGTGCACGCGCCGCCCCCGACGTGGACGCAGCTCAGCGGCCCCTCCGGCAGGAGGTCGATGACGTCGGCCATGAGCCGGACGTACTCGAAATCCAGAAATGTCGGGTCTTGTAGGTCAACGTACGACTGAGGTACGCCATCCTTGGACAGCACCCAGCCGTCCTGCCTGTCCAGGTCCCGGAGAAGCTCGACCTCGCCGAACGTCACCGGATAAAGGCCAGGCATCGGTTCCCGCTGTCCACGTGCCACGCTGATCCCTCCCTGGGAGAACCGTATGCGACGCAAGAGGCTGATTGTGCTCGTCATCGCGGTTGTCGCGGTATTGGGCGCGGGCGCCTTCGCCGTTCTGGCCGCCGGGCAGGTCAAGGGCAGCGCCGCCAAGACCGCCGCCGCCTACTTCGACGCCTGGCGGAAGGGGGACGTCGCGGGCATGGCCCTGCTGGTCGACCGGCCGCCGGCCGACTTCTTCGACCGGCACCGCGAGTTGTCGCAGAACCTGCACGTCGAGTCGATCCGGCTCACGCCGGGGCCGGTGCGCGGCACGGGGGAGGAGTCGGCCGAGGTGCGCTTCACGGGCGTGCGGGAGCTGACGGACCTCGGGTCGTGGCCGTTCGACAGCACGCTGCGGCTGGGCGTGCGCGACCGGGCCTGGCGGGTGCTGTGGACGCCCGAGACGCTGCACCCGCTGCTCAAGGACGGCGGCACGCTGGAGGTGGAGGAGGTCGAGGCCCCGGCGGCCGAGCTGGTGACCAGCGAGGGCGCCAAGATCCCCAACGACAGCTACGCCGACGCCTACCTCAATCCGCTCAAGCCCGAGTTCGCCAAGGCCAACCACGGGCTGGAGCTGGTGTCGCGGATGCCTGGACGGCCCGACAAGACGCTGCTGACCCGCCTGCCGAAGGCGAACGTCGAGCGCACCACCCTGTCGCAGCCGGTCCAGGCCGCCGCCGCGCGGGCCCTGGACGGCGTGGCGAACTCCTCGATCGTGGTGCTCAGGCCGAGCACGGGCGAGATCCTGGCCCTGGCCGACCGGCTGGAGGACAACTTCAGCGCGGTGCGCGACGCCTTCCCGCCCGGCTCCACGTTCAAGACGATCGTCGCCGCCGCGCTGCTGGAGAAGGGGGTCGCCACGGGCGACGAGATGGGCTGCCCGGCCTCGTACGCGCCGGACTTCGCGGCGGCGATCAGCAACGACGGCGACGTGGACCGGGGGACCGTGACCTTCGCCGACGCCTACGCCTACTCCTGCAACACCACGTTCGTCGAGCAGGCCACCAGCCGGCTGTCCATGGAGGACCTGCGCAGGACCGCCGCCCGCTGGGGGTTCGACCGGCCGATGGCGACCGGCGTGGGCGGCCGGTGCGGCACGATGCAGCAGACCGACGACACGGACATGTTCTCCCTGGACGTCATCGGCCAGGGCACGGTGGTGGCCACCCCGCTGTGCATGGCCACCGTGGCCGCCGCCGTGCAGAGCGGAACCTGGCGCTCGCCCCGCCTGCTGCCGGAGGACGACGTGCGCCGCGTGGACGGCGAGCCGTTCCCCGACGTCAAGCTGGACGAGGGGGTGGTCGGGGCGTTGCGGGAGATGATGGCCGCCGTCGTGGACCACGGGACGGCGAGCCAGGCGGGCCTGCCGGAGGGCGTGGCGGGCAAGACGGGCACCGCCGAGGTGCAGGACCAGACGTCGCACGGCTGGTTCATCGGCTACCGGGGCGACCTGGCCTTCTGCGTGTTCGTCAGGAACGGCGGATCGGGCCGCTCGGCCGCGGTGCCGATCGCCGTGCGCTTCCTGAACGGCCTGTGACCTTTGGCACTTCAGCTCAATCCGTAACCTACGGTACCGTAGGTTACATGACGACCATCACCGTGAAGCCGAGGCTGCGTGGCTGGTTGCACACCGGGGCGCTGCCGGTGACGCTGGTGGCCGGGTTCGTGCTCGTGGCGCTCGGCCCGACCCCGCAGGCCCGGCTGGCGGCCGGGGTCTACGCGATCACCTCGGGGCTGCTGTTCGGCATCTCGGCGACCTACCACCGGGGCACGCTGGGGCCGCGCCTGGCCGAGGTGCTGCGCAGGTTCGACCACGCCAACATCTACCTGATCATCGCGGGCACGTACACGCCGTTCGGGCTGCTCGCCCTCGACGGCGCGGCCAGGGTCGCCGTGCTCTCGGTCGTGTGGGGCGGCGCGCTGGCCGGGGTGCTGTTCCGGGTGTTCTGGATGAACGCGCCGCGCTGGCTCTACACCGTCCTGTACCTGGCGCTGGGCTGGACGGCGATCTTCGTGATGCCGCAGCTGCTCGAAGGGGCCGGGGTGGCCGCCGTCGTGCTGGTGGCCGTGGGCGGGGTGTTCTACTCGGCGGGCGCGATCGTCTACGGGCTGCGCCGCCCCGATCCGTCGCCGCGCTGGTTCGGCTTCCACGAGGTCTTCCACGCCTGCACGATCGCCGCGTACCTGGTGCAGTACATTGCGGTGTCGATCGTGGTCTATTCCCACATGTAGGTCGACATTTGACCCGGCACTGGTCTCTTTTCGCACGAATCACGGAAAGCAGACCAGTATGCAGGAACTTTCGCGTTCGTGGTGGCTGCTGCTCGTCCGTGGCATCGCCGCGATCATCTTCGGTGTGCTGGCGTTGATCTGGCCGGGGATCACTCTGCTGGTGCTGGTGATCTTCTTCGGTGCGTACGCCATCGTCTCCGGCGTCTTCGAGCTCTTCGCCGCCTTCCGGCACGGCGCCCGGTCGCGGGCCTGGCTGATCTTCTCCGGCATCGTCGGCATCGTGGCCGGCATCATGGCCTTCGCCTGGCCCGGGATCACCTCGCTCGCGCTGCTCTACCTCATCGCCTTCTGGGCCATCGTCTCCGGAATCTCCGAGATCGTGGCGGGCGTGCGGCTGCGCAAGTCCATCGAGAACGAGTGGATGTTCATCATCGCCGGCATCCTGTCGGTGATCTTCGGTGTGCTGCTCATCATCTGGCCCGGCGCCGGAATGCTGAGCCTTGTCTGGCTGATCGGCATTTTCGCGATCCTGTATGGAATCGCGATGATTGTGCTGTCACTTCGTTTGAAGAAGTTCACTCGCGGGGCAGGAATACCGTAAATTTTACGGATACGACCGGGTTCCCTGTATGGAACCTCCGGCCTGTCTCACGACATTGGAGAAGGCATGGACGTACACACCCGCCTTGCCCGTCACCTGCTCGTCGATGGCTACCGTCTCGTCCTCGATCTCGAACTCAGCCGTGGCTCCTGGTTGGTGGACGCCCGCAACGGCCGCCGCTACCTGGACTTCTACACCTTCTTCGCGTCCGCCCCGCTCGGTGTGAACCCGCCCTTCGACCCCGACTTCGCCGCCCTGCTCGGCCAGGTCGCCCGGAACAAGCCCGCCAACCCCGACATCTACACCGAGCACCTGGCCGACTTCGTCGACACGTTCGTCCGCGTGCTCGGCGACCCCGAGCTGCCCCACCTGTTCTTCGTCGAGGGCGGCGCCCTGGCCGTGGAGAACGCGCTCAAGACCGCCTTCGACTGGAAGAGCCGGCGCAACGAGGCCGCCGGCCGCCCCCGCGACCTCGGCACCAAGGTCATGCACCTGACCCGCGCCTTCCACGGCCGCAGCGGCTACACGCTGAGCCTGACCAACACCGAGCCGGGCAAGACCGACCGCTTCCCCAAGTTCGACTGGCCGCGCATCGACGTGCCGGCCATCCACCTCGGCGACGTCGAGGCCGCCGAGGAACGCGCGCTGGCCCAGGCCAGGGCGGCCTTCGAGCGTCACCCGCACGACATCGCCTGCTTCATCGCCGAGCCGATCCAGGGCGAGGGCGGCGACAACCACATGCGCGGCGAGTTCCTGCGCGCCATGCAGGCCCTGTGCCACGAGCACGACGCCCTGTTCGTCCTGGACGAGGTCCAGACCGGCGGCGGCACCACCGGCACGCCCTGGGCCTACCAGCAGCTCGGCCTGGCCCCCGACGTGGTGGCCTTCGCCAAGAAGGTGCAGGTCGGCGGGATCATGGCCGGCCGCAGGGTCGATCTGGTGGCCGACAACGTCTTCCAGCTCAGCGGCCGGATCAACTCCACGTGGGGCGGCGGCCTGGTGGACATGGTCCGCAGCCGCGGCCTGCTGGAGATCATCGAGCGCGACGGCCTGATCGCGCGGGCCGGCACGCTCGGCGGCGTCCTGCTCGAACGGCTCACCAAGCTGGAGGCCGAGCACCCCGACACGGTCTCGGGCGTGCGCGGCAGGGGTCTGATGTGCGCCTTCGACCTGCCCGACCAGGCCGCCAGGGACGGCTACGTGACCCGGCTCAGGGAGGAGCACGGCGTGCTGGCCCTGCCCTGCGGGCCCCGGTCCGTCCGCCTGCGCCCGGCGCTGAACATCCCCGAGGCCGACCTCGAACACGGCCTGGGCGCGCTGTCGGCCGCGCTCTGATCGCCGCTCACCCGGCACTCACTCGGTGGAGGCGATGCTGGTGGCGCTACGGCGCGGCCCGCCGTAGCGCCAGAAGAAGTTGAGCAGCACGCTGACCCGGTTGCGCCCGCCCAGCAGGTACGCCACGTGCACGAAGATCCAGGCCAGCCAGGCGGGCAGGCCGCGCATGGTCAGCCCGTTGCGCAGCTGGAGCACCGCCTCGGCCTTGCCGACCGTGGCCATGATCCCGGGGTCGCGGTAGGAGAAGCGGCCGATCGGCCGCCCGTGCGCCGCGGCCAGGATCTGCCTGCCCACGTGCTTGCCCATCTGGATGGCCGGCTGGGCGAGCTGGGGCAGCGGGTCCGGCTGTCCGGCCAGGTCGCCGGCCACGAAGATCTCGGGATGGCCGGGCACGCTGAGCGCGTCGGTGAGCGTGATCCGGCCGCCCTTGCCCTGCGGCAGCCCCCAGTCGGTCACCTCCTTGGGCGCGGTGACGCCGAGGGCCCAGACGGTCACGTCGCTCGGCAGGCGCGTCCCGTCCTCCAGGATGACGGCGTCCGGCTCCACGCCCGCCACCGTGGCTCCCAGGCGCATCCGGACGCCTCTCCTGCGCAGCGCCTCGGCCGCCGCGTCCCGCAGCCGCGGCTTGTACGGCGCCAGCACGTAGTCGAACCGCTCGACCAGGGTGACGCTCGTCTGGTCGGGCCGGATCTCGGGATGCGTCAGCGGCACCGTACGGCGGCGCAGCTCGGCCAGCGTGCCCGCGGTCTCCACGCCGGTCGCGCCGCCGCCCACCACCACGACGTGGGCGCTCTCGCGCCGGCCCGCCGCGGTGTCCTCCAGGCAGTGCTGGAGATGCCGCCGCAGGTCGGCCGCGTCGCGCAGCGAGTAGATCGGCAGCGCGTTCTCCTCGGCGCCGGTCACGTGGACCCAGTTGGTGGTGACGCCGGTGGCGATCACCAGGTAGTCGTAGTCGAGGGTGGAGCCGTCCGCGAACTCCACCCGCCGGTCGGCCGGGTGCACCTTGCTCAGCGCGGCCCGGTGGGCGCGGACGTTCGGCCACTTCGCGGCGAACGTACGGATCGGGTAGGAGACGTCGGACGTGCCCATCCCCGCCGTGGCCACCTGGTAGAGCAGGGGCTGGAAGGTCGAGTAGGGGTTCCGGTCCACGAGCGTGACCAGGGCGCCGCCCTTGGCCAGTTCCCGCGTCGCGGCCAGGCCGGCGAAGCCCGCCCCCACGACGACGACGCGCGCTCTCCGCACCATGACCACGTCCTTCCCGGATTGCGTTCCATGGTCCATATGGCACCCAGAGCATCGGTTAAACCATTTCTGCCACAGACACCACCGGGAAGAGGGGAGATCCGGGGTAGGGCACCGGTATGTCTGAGCAAGTGACCACGATGGAACGCCTGGGCCGCCGGATAGCCGAACGTCGCGAATCGCTGAACCTGAGCCGGCAGGAGCTGGCCGAGAGGTCCGGCGTGGCGGTCGGCTACGTCGCCTATCTGGAGGACCAGTCCGGCATCTCGGTGCGCGAGGCCCTGGCCCGCCTGGCCGAGGCGCTGGAGACCACCGTGGAGGGCCTGCTCGGGGAGGTGGCCGAGCCCGCCGGCGCGGGGCCGGCCGCGGCGCACCCCACGCTGGTGCCGCTGGCGGAGGAGGAGTGCCTGCGCCTGCTGCGGCCCGGGGGAGTGGGCCGGATCGCCTTCGAGGGCCGCTACGGCCTGACCGTGCTGCCGGTGAACTTCCGGATGTCGGAGGGGGCGATCGTGTTCCGCACCGCGGCGGGCGGCAGCACCGACGAGGACCTGAGCACGGGTGTGGAGGACGTCGAGTACGAGGTCGCGTTCGAGGTCGATCGCATAGAGGAGCTGACGCGGGTCGGCTGGAGCGTGCTCGTCCACGGCTCGCTGCACCACGTCACGACCGAGGACGAGCAGGCCGAGGCGGCGAGCACGGGCGTCGAGCCGTGGGCCGGCGGGCGGCGCCAGCACTACCTGAAGATCAGGCCCACCCGCCTGACCGGCCGCCGGATCACGACCGGCTGAACCCCCGCCGGGTCAGGAGCCGTCCTTCCTGAGCGACAACCACAGTCCGATGGCCGTGACCCGGGAGTCGACGCCGAGCTTGGCGTAGATCCGGTTGACGTGGTTCTTCACGGTCTTCTCGCTGAGGAACAGGCATTGGGCGATCTGGCCGTTGGACCGGCCCGAGGCGATCAGATCCATGACCTCGGCCTCGCGTTTGCTCAAGGAGGTGATCACACTGTCGAACGCTGCGTCGTCGACTCTCATCCGGCCTCCGGGGGCGCGCAGACGGTCTGATCGCCGATGGCCCCCGTGCTTCCGGCGTTAGCGGTAGACAGTGAGCATAACTCGCATTGTCCTGATTTGGGGGCGTTGGCGGGAGAAAACGACAACAGCCGGTCCCGAGGGACCGGCTGTGTGCTTGGGGTGAGTGAAGGGACTTGAACCCTCGACATCCAGGACCACAACCTGGCGCTCTGCCAACTGAGCTACACCCACCATGGCCGCCCACTGCGTGACGGCACAGGAAAAGTGTAGCGGGGTTCGGGAGTCTTTACGCCATCCAATTAGCCGCTGACCCGCTCGGCGAGTTGCCGGGCGGTCGCCGAGTCGGGGCCGGGCTGCGCCACGAAGATCGCCGCGCGGTAGTAGCGCAGCTCCCTGATGCTCTCCTTGATGTCGGCGAGCGCGCGGTGGCCGCCCTGCTTCTCCGGGGCCGCGAAGTAGACCCGCGGGTACCAGCGGCGCACCAGCTCCTTGATCGACGACACGTCGATCATGCGGTAGTGCAGCCAGGCGTCGACCCCGGGCATGTCCCTGGCGATGAACGTGCGGTCGGTGCCGATCGAGTTGCCGCACAGCGGCGCCTTCTTCGGCTCCGGCACGTGCCGCCGGATGTAGTCGAGCACGAGCGACTCCGCCTCGGCCAGCGTGACGCCGCCCGGCAGCTCGGGCAGCAGGCCCGAGGCGGTGTGCATCTCGCGCACGACCTGCGACATCTGCTCCAGCGACTCCGGCGGCGGCTTGATGACCACGTCGACGCCTTCGTCGAGCTGATTGAGCTCGCTGTCGGTGATGACACAGGCCACCTCGACCAGCGCGTCGCGCCCCAGGTCGAGCCCGGTCATCTCGCAGTCGATCCAGACCAGCACGTCACTCATTCGATCTCCTCGCCCAGCGGCTCGGAGCAATCCGCCCGCTTGTTACCCCACCAGCCTAGTGCCCCCGCTTACGCGGGCTTGAGCGAGCCGAGAACCTTCGCCACCACGTCTGTGCCCAGATTGTCGGGAACGGAGATGTACAACAACGTCGGACGCTGCCCGGCCCCGCGGTCCATGAGCACGATCGCGGCGTTCTCCTTCTTCCACTTGTAGCCGTTCTTCTCCGCGACGGCGGTGAAGTCGAGCTGGAACTGCATGACCCACGCGTCATGGTCGCCGATCTTCGTGGCCTTGTTCTCGATCAGCTTGGTCGTGTGCTGCGGCTCGTAGAACTGGGTGCTGAACTGCATGAACAGCGCCTTGGCGGTGTCCTCCAGCGCCGCGGCGCCGGTGTAGGGGATGAGCGCGGCCAGCGGGCCGGCGTAGGCGTTGCCGATCCAGTCCTTGTCGCCCTCGTAGTTCTCCTGCGAGCTGGCCTGCACGCCGCTCGTCCACATCTGCTGGGAGGGGTCGGTGCCGTTGACGTCGCCGTACGCGGGCACCTTCCAGCCGTCGGGCGCCTGGTAGGACAGGCCGCTCCGCGGGTCGGTGATGCGGCCGTCCTGCGGCTGCGGCAGCTCGCCGCCCTGCGGGGGCAGCTCGGTCGGCGGCCCGGCGGAGGGCGGTTCGGCCGTCGGGAACGGCTGCGGCTCCTCGGTGGTGGGCGAGGCGACCGGCGTGCTGCCGCCCCGGTTGAGGAAGAAGATCCCGGCGACCACGATCAGCGCGACCACGACCAGCGCGGCCAGGCCGCCGAACACCCACGGCAGCGGGTTGCCCTGCTTGGGCGGCGGCGCCTGGCCGGGGCCGGGCAGCGGACCGCCGGCCCACTGCGTGGGCTGCTGCGTGGGCTGCTGGCCGAAGGCGGGCTGCTGGTGGGTGGGCTGCCCGTAGCCGGGCAGGCCCTGGGCGGGCTGACCGCCGTAGGGGGGCTGACCCTGCGCGGGCTGCTGGTCGGCGGGCTGCCCGTAGGGCGGCTGGCCGGAGGAGGGACGGCCGTACTGGAGCGTGGGGTTCGCCGGGGTGGCCGACCAGTCGGGGGACGACTGGGGCTGCGGCCCCGGGCCCTGCTGCGGCCCGGAGGACGGCTGCTGCGGCTGAGGCTGCCGCTCCTGCGCGTGGGTGGCGTCCGTCCATTGGTTGCCGTCCCACCAGCGGAGCTGCGGCTCTCCGTACGGGTCGGGGTACCAGCCCGCGGGGGTCTGCGTGGTCATGCCCGTCAGATTAGTAAGAACCGCTTTGTTGCGCATTCAGGGAAGGTCAGCACTTGTAGGTGAAGCTCGCCTTGTCGGTACGCGCCGGGCCCGGCGAGAGCACCTTCAGCGTGGCCGTGGCCTTGACGTTGCTCTTGCCCGACAACGTCCAGCGCAGCGGCACCGAGTAGGACGTCTTGTCGGCGCTCGTGCGCAGGCTGCCCTTGACGACCTCCTTGTCCAGGTTCTTGCGCCACTCGTAGCGGATCTCGCCCACGCCGCCGTTGGTGACCACCGTCCCGGTCAGGACGATCGCGCCGCCGCAGCCCAGCGTCTTCTTCGGCGCCACCACGTCGATCGACCGCACCGCCAGCTCGGGGGCGTCCGTCAGCCTGAACCAGGCCACGATCGCGCCCGCCATGACGACCGCGAAGAGCGCCGTGGACAGGATCGTGCGCCGCCGCCGTCGCCGCGACACCTTGGCCACCCGGCCTTGGGACCGCTTCTCCGGCTGGTGGACGGTCGCGGCGCCGTCGCGTCCCTCGCGCCAGATGCGTTCGGCCGTCGTCTCGGGCTGCCGCACGGTGCCGGCACCGGCTCCCGGGCCGCCCACCCCAGGGCCGAACTGCAGGCGCGGCGGCGACCCCGACGTCGGCACGTGCAGCAGCGTGACGATGTCGCCCTCGTCCTGGGGCGCCGGCGGCGGCTGCGCGGCGAACGACGGCGGCTGCGCGAACGCCGACCTGCCGCGCGCCGCCCGCGCCAGCGCGTCCCGGCTGATCAGGCCGCCGGGCAGCGCCGCGCGTTCCTGGCTCAGCATGGCGCGGGCCGGTTCGAGGCCGAGCGTGGTGGCCGTGCCGGCGGCCCGTTCGAACAGGCCGGCGGCCCGAGGCGCGGTCTGCGTGAAGGACGCGGCCAGCCCGCGGGCCAGCGACGCCCAGCCCGCCGCGTCCCGCTCGCGCGGCGAGACCTGGCCGCGGATCGCGTCGGACAGGCCGCGCTCCGACAGCAGCGCGGCCCCCTCGGCGGTGATCACCACCGTGCCCGGGTGCACCGAGCCGTGCGTGACCCCGGCGGCGTGCAGCGCGAGCAGCGTCTGCGCGGTCTCCGTCAGCACCGACGCCGCCCCCGCCGGATCGACGGGCGCGCCGGCGAGCAGGTCGGCCAGCGTGGGACTGACCGCCTGCGCGGTGAGCAGCCACACCTGGTCGCCCGCCGCGACCACGTCGGCCACCGGGATCAGCCCGCCCATGCCGCCCAGCACGAGGTGCTGGTCGGTCATGACCGTGTTCACCACGCGCTCCCGGACGCCGGGCAGGCCGATGACCCGAGGGTCGAACAGCAGCGCCCCGGCCCTGCGGCCGTCCGGCGAGATGGCGTCGATCCAGTTGCCGAGCTCGGTCATCCACGTGTGCTCGGTCAGCCGGAATCCGGCGATACCGTTCCTGTGGTTGTCCATCCCCCTTGCCCCCCGGCGCGTCTAGCGCTGCTTTCTGTGGCGTCCTGTCATGCGACGTTTCACCGCAAGTGTGACCGGAACCGCGCCGGACGTCATCAGGCCGAGCGCGAGGAGTCCGGCCTGCGCCTTGCCCACTGTGTCCAGGGTGGGCGTCTCGGTGCCGCCGCCCTCGCCGCCGCTCGGCGTCCCGGTCGGGCTGGGCTCCTCCGTCTCCGAAGGCGGCGGGCTGCTCGGGGGCGTCCTGGTCGAGGGCGTCCTGGTGGACGGGGCGGAGGTCTGGGTGGGCGTGGGAGCGGCCGAGGTGGGCTTGCTGCCGTCGCTGGTCGTGCTGTTCTTGCCGGTGATGTCCGGCTCGGGGGAGTCGGTCGGGGTCGGCTTCGGCGTCCTGACCGGCCGCCTGGTCGGCTTCCGCGTCGGGGTCGGCTTGGGCGTCCTGGACGGCGAGGCCGCCGCCGTCGCCGTCGGCAGGACGGGCGGCGGGGTCGAGACGGCCGGGTCCGCGGAGGTCGGCGTCGGGTCCGGCTCCGGCGTGGTCTCCTCGGGGGTCGCGGTCGGCTCCTCCTCCGTGGGCTCCTCGTCGATCACCGGGTCGGTCGCGCTGGGCGTGACCTCGCTCGTCTGGGCCCGCAGCACCGGCTCGTCGGAGGAGGAGTTGACCAGGATCACGCCCACGGCCACCACCACGCCCACGGCGACCGCGCCGATCGCGATCTTGGCCGAGAGCTTGCTCAGCAGGCGGGCGGGGTCGGGGAAACGGGTCTCGGTGAGCGCGGTATGCGTCTCGGCGGCATCGTGCAGGGGGCTCGGGAACAGCAGGATGAGCAGGCCGGCGAGCGCGGCCAGGCGGCGGCGTCCGCGCTCCTCCCAGTCGGCGCCGTACGCCTCGGCCGCGATGGCCTCCAGCTCGGTCAGGAACGCCTCGGCGGACGGCGGCCGTTCGCCCGGCTGCTTGGCCAGGCCGCGTTCGACCAGGCTCTGGAGCGCCGTGGGCACTTCCTCGACGGGCGGCGGCGCGCTCTGGTGCTGACGGGCGAGCGCGGCGATGTTGGGCGCCCGGAAGGGCCGGGTGCCGGTCAGGCACTCGAAGAACACGACGGTGGCGGCGTAGACGTCGGTCGCCGGCCCGGCGGCCCCGCCCGCCCACTGCTCGGGCGCCATGTACGGCGGCGTGCCCGCGGCGCTCGCCCCCTCGCCGGCCCGGACCGCGATGCCGAAGTCCACCAGCTTGCTGACCCCGTCGCCCTGGACCATCACGTTCTCGGGCTTGAAGTCGCGGTGGACGACGCCGATCGCGTGCGCGGCGGCCAGCCCCTGGAGCGAGCCCTTGAGCACGACCAGCGCCGCCTCGGCCCCGGTCGGCCCCTCGGAGCGCAGGATCTCGCGCAGCGAGACGCCGTTGACCAGCTCCATGACGATCGCCGCGCCCTGCCCCGACTCGACGTAGTCGATCAGGCGCGCGTGGTGCGAGCTCTGCAGGGTGCCGAGCAGCCGGGCCTCGTGCCGGAACCTGGCCACGAAGCCCATGTCGGACCTGAGCTCGTCGTTCAGATATTTGATGGCGACTTCCACGCCGTCGTGGTCACGCGTGGCCAGGACCACCCGGCCGGCGGCGCCGCTGCCCAGTTCCCGGACTTCGGTGTAGCCGGGGACCCCCCACTGCCCATCGCCGTACATAAACGGTCTCCTCTGGAGTCATTCGGGCCCCCACCCGCATCAAACGCTGCGTAGCTTAACCAGAGGGAAGGGCTTTCCCGCCACCGATATGCCGATATGGCCGAATTTGCGAGATTAGTCCACCGTGCCGGGCTTATCGGATTGTGGGGATTCCTGCGGTTTGGGCGTTTCCTGTGGTTTTGGGGTTTCTTCTGGCTTGGGTGTCTCTCTGGGGCATTCTGGGGTTTTTCCGCTCGCCTGGTCCGGGCCGCCGGCCGCCTCCGGCGTCGTGCTCGCCGTGACGGTCCAGGTGGTGCCGCACGGGACGGTCCTGAGCGCCCGGCTCACCGTCCTGGTGTACGTGGTGTCGCCGGACAGCGTGAGCCGCTCCGAGCCGGCCGGCTCGCCGCCGAGCAGGAACCCCACGTCCAGCGTCACCGGCCGGTCGTCGGCGGTGACCACCGAGACGGTCGCCGCCAGGCCGCCCTCGCTCAGCCCGGCCCTGACGATCGAGACCCGTCGCACGGCGGGCGGGCAGGTGACCTCGACCCGGGCGGTCCGGACGCGGTCGCCGGCGCGGACCCGTACCGACAGGGTGGAGCCGCAGGGGCGCGCGCGGAAGGAGTGGGTGAAGACGCGGGAGTAGGAGGTCTGGCCGGACAGGCTCGCCGTACGGGTGCCGACGGTCTCGCCGTCCACCGCGAACGCGGCCTCGACCGGGAGCTCGCCGGTGCCGTCGGCGGTCACGCCGACCCGGGCGCGCGCGGTCAGCCCCGGCGCCTCGGGCATCGCCAGCGAGACGAACAGCCCGTTCACCCGCGTCCGGCAGGCCGGCACCGGCACCGAGGAGGCCCGGGCGCCGCCCGGCGCGGCGGGGGAGGTGACGACGGTCAGCGTGACGGTCCCGCCGCACGGCCGTTCGCCGAGGTCCCAGGTGAAGGCGCGGGTGTAGGACGTCGCGCCGCTCAGCCGCAGGCGCTGGACGTGGCCCTCGCCGCCCGGCGCGGTCCACGTCCCGGTGGCGTTGACGGGAGCGCCCCCGGCGGTCCGGACGGTGACGGAGGCGCGCGCGACGCCGTCGCCGTCGACCGTGACGTCACCCACGCTCACCCCGAGAACGGTCGCGACGGGCGTCGGCGTCGGGGTGGGCGTCGGTTTGGGGGTCGGTGTGGGGGACGGCGCCGGGGTCCGGGTGGGCGTCGGTTCGGGCGTCGGCGTGGCGGTCCTGGTCGGCTTCCTCGTGGGCCCGGCCGTCGGCGTGCGCGGCGCCCGGGTGGTGACGGGCGGCCTGGAGGTCGTCGGCGGCGGCAGCAGCTCGGGCGGGGACGCCGTCGACGGCGGCCCCTCGGGAGAGGTGCGCGGCGTCGCCTCGGGCGTGCTCGGCGGCGCGGTCACCGCCTCGGTCGTGGCCGGCGGCACCGCGACGGCCGCGCCGACCGGCTGCTCGGCAGGCTGCCGCCGGGCGGCGAGCGCGACCACCACCGCCACCGTCACCACCGCCACCAGGACCCCGGCGCCGTCCCCCACACCG
>NZ_JBSFGJ010000194.1:0-16873 GCF_053596515.1 Nonomuraea sp. NPDC001684 | reverse complement strand
TTTCGTTGTGTCTTAATTCTTTCAGCCGTTCAAGTCTCTGTCAAATTGACCGGACTTGCTCGACCTGCTGGAATTAAGTCGCGCCCCGCTTCCGGAACAACCCCTCTAACTTACCAGCCTGTCGCTCGGTTAGCGAACCGATCTTCAAACCCGCGAGCCAGAAGGGATTGCCGACGTTACGCGTCGCAACGCACCAAAGTCACCGGAGTGAAGGGAGTGGGTTGCGCCGCACCTCGTCGGCTTCTAAAGATTAGCAGCGCTCCCGACCACTCGGGACGCGTTCCGCAGCTCTCCCGGCCACAGAACGATCACGGCCGAACATAGACTCCCCCCGTGAGCAGCAACACGCCGCCAGTGGCGAAGAAGGTACCGACTGAGCGCATCCATCACGGCGACACGTTCATCGACGAGTACGCCTGGCTAAGCAACAAGGACGACCCGGACACAACGGCGTACCTGGAGGCAGAGAACGACTTTCTCAAAGAGCACACCGCGCATCTCGCCGAGCTCCAGGAGCAGGTCTTCCAGGAGATCAAGGGGCGCACGCAGGAGACCGACCTGTCGGTGCCGAGCCGCAAGGGGGCGTGGTGGTACTTCACGCGTACCGAGGAGGGCAAGCAGTACGCGGTGTCCTGCCGGGTGCCGGCCGACAGTGACGCGCCGCCGCAGATCACGCCGGGCGAGCGCCTTGAGCGCGAGCAGGTCGTGCTCGACGGCAACGAGCTCGCCGGCGACAGCGCGTTCTTCTCCGTCGGCACCAGCGCCGTCACGCCCGACGGGACGATGCTGGCCTACTCGACCGATTACAAGGGCGACGAGCGTTTCACGCTGAGGTTCAGGAACCTTGAGACGGGCGAGGTGCTGCCCGACGAGATCAAGGACATCTTCTACGGCGGCGCCTGGTCGGCCGACGGCTCGGCGTTCTTCTACACGCGGGTGGACGACGCCTGGCGTCCCTACCAGGTCTACCGGCACACCCTCGGCACGGAAGAGGACGTCCTGGTCTACGAGGAGACCGACGAGCGCTACTGGGTGGGCATCGGGCTGACCCGCAGCGAGCGGTACCTCGTGCTGGGCGCGGGCAGCAAGATCACCAGCGAGGTGCGCATCCTCGACGCCGCCGACCCCACCGGCGAGTTCCAGGTCGTCCGGCCCAGGAAGACCGGCGTGGAGTACGGCGTCGAGCACGCGGGCGACTTCTTCTACGTCCTGCACAACGAGAACGCCGAGAACTTCGAGCTGGCCACGGCCCCCATCGACGAGCCCGGCACCTGGACCCCGCTGATCGGGCACCGCGAGGACACCCGGCTGCTGGAGATCGACGCCTTCTCCGACCACGCCGTCGCGCACTTCCGCCGTGACGGCCTGACCGGCCTGCGGGTGCTGCCCTACAGCGTCGCGGGCGCGGACTGGCGGGAGCGGATCGAGGCCGCCGAGCGGAACGCGTACGAGATCGACTTCCCCGAGCCCCTGTACGACGTCGGCCCGGCGGGCAACCCCGAGTTCACGACGACGCGGCTGAGGCTGGCGTACACGAGCATGGTGACGCCGCCGAGCGTCTACGACTACGAGCTGGACTCGCACGAGCTGATCCTGCTCAAGCAGCGTCCGGTGCTGGGCGGCTACGACGCGGGCGACTACGAGCAGTTCCGGGAGTGGGCGACGGCCGAGGACGGCACGCGTGTGCCGATCTCGATCGTCAAGCGCAAGGACACCACGACGCCGGCCCCGACCCTGCTCTACGGCTACGGCAGCTACGAGACCTCGATCGACCCCGGGTTCTCGGTGCCCCGGCTGTCGCTGCTCGACCGCGGGTTCGTCTTCGCCGTCGCGCATGTCAGGGGCGGCGGCGAGATGGGCCGTCACTGGTACGAGGACGGCAAGCTGACCAGGAAGCGGAACACGTTCACCGACTTCGTGGCGGCGGCCCGGCATCTCAAGGCGGGCGGCTGGAGCGGGCGGATCGTCGCGCGCGGCGGCTCGGCGGGCGGGCTGCTGATGGGCGCGGTGACGAACCTGGCTCCCGAGGAGTTCGCGGGGGTGGTGGCCGAGGTCCCGTTCGTGGACGCGCTCAACACGATCCTCGACCCGTCGTTGCCGCTGACGGTGATCGAATGGGACGAGTGGGGCGACCCGCTGCACAACCCGGACGTCTACGCGTACATGAAGAGCTATTCGCCGTACGAGAACGTGGACGGCAGGGTGTACCCGCCGATTCTGGCGATCACCAGCCTGAACGACACGCGGGTGCTCTACCACGAGCCGGCCAAGTGGATCGCGCGGCTGCGGGCGACCGCGTCCGGCGGGCCGTTCCTGCTCAAGACGGAGATGGGCGCGGGGCACGGCGGGCGCAGCGGCCGGTACGACGCCTGGCGCGAGGAGGCGTTCGCGCTGTCCTGGATCATCGAGAGGGGGACGGCGTGAGCTTCGTGGCCGACGAGCGGCGTTACGAGCGTCAGCCGTACAACCGCAGCGGGCGCAGCGGGCTGCGGTTGCCGGCGGTGTCGCTGGGGTTGTGGCACAACTTCGGCGACGACCGGCCGATCGAGAACTCGCGGGCGGTGCTGCGGCGCGCGTTCGACCTCGGGGTGACGCATTTCGACCTGGCCAACAACTACGGGGTGCCGTACGGGTCGGCGGAGCGGAACTTCGGGCGCATCCTGCGGGAGGACTTCGCGGCGTACCGGGACGAGCTGGTCATCTCGACCAAGGCCGGGTACGACATGTGGCCGGGGCCGTACGGGGAGTGGGGGTCGCGCAAGTACGTGCTGGCCAGCCTCGACCAGTCGCTCGCCCGCATGGGCCTGGAGTACGTGGACGTGTTCTACAGCCACCGTCCGGACCCGGAGACGCCGCTGGAGGAGACGATGGGGGCGCTGGACCGGGCGGTGCGCTCGGGCAAGGCGCTGTACGCGGGCGTCTCCAACTACTCGGCCGAGCAGACCGCGCAGGCCGCGCGGATCATGCGCGAGCTGGGCACGCCGCTGCTCATCCACCAGCCGTCGTACTCGATGATCAACCGCTGGATCGAGGACGACGGGCTGCTCGACGTGCTGGAGGAGGCGGGCATGGGCTGCATCGTGTACTCGCCGCTGGCGCAGGGGCTGCTCACCGACCGCTACCTGGAGGGCGTGCCCGAGGGCTCGCGGGCGGCGACGAGCCGGTTCCTGAGCGCCGAGCAGATCGACCGGGACCTGGCCCGCGACCTCAACGAGATCGCCAGGGGCCGGGGTCAGACGCTGGCCCAGATGGCGCTGTCGTGGACGCTGCGCGACCCGCGGGTGACGAGCGTGCTGATCGGGGCGAGCAGCGTCCGGCAGCTGGAGGACAACGTGGCGTGCGTGGACGGCCCGGTGTTCACCGAGAGCGAGCTGGCGGCGATCGACAAGATCACCGAGGCGGTCACGTCGGCCCGCTGATCACCCGCGGCGCACGGGGTCCTGTGCCGCCCGAGGGCGGTTCACAGGGCCTCATGCCGCTGGAGGTAGGTGAAGGCGGCCCAGCCCGGCAGCACCGGCAGCCAGAACGTGAGCAGCCGGTGCAGCAGCACGGCCGAGGCCGCCAGGTCCCATTCGAGGCCGGCCGCGACCAGGCCGAGAGTGAGCGCGTACTCGACGGCGCCGAGGCCGCCCGGCGTGGGGGCGGCCGAGCCGATGGCGTTGGCCGTGAGGTAGACGACGGCGACGGCGGTGAAGCTCAGCTGACCGCCGAACGCCGCGACGCAGGCGTCGAGGCAGGCCACGAAGGCGATCGTGATCATGAGCGTGCCGAAGGCGGCCTCGATCATCTTGGCCGGCGACTGGAGCACGTCGAGCAGGCGGGGCAGCACGTTCGAGAACAGCCTGCGCATCCGCACGGTCACCATCCTGCGCAGCGGCGGCACGCCGAGCACCACCGCGACCAGCAGCGCGATGGCGAGCATCGCCACGACCAGGCCGCGCGAGGGGGTGAAGGAGGTGGCGGCGTCGGAGCCGGTGATGTAGGCGAACAGCAGCAGCAGGGCGATGTGGAAGACCAGCATGATGAGCTGCGAGGCGCCCACGCTGGCCACCGCGAGCGCCGGCGCGATGCCGCGCTTCTGCAGGTAGCGGGTGTTGATCGCGACGCCGCCGACCGCGGCGGGCGCGACCAGCTTGACGAACGACGACGCGAACTGCACCAGGACGGTACGCCACAGCGGCAGGCGTTCCGGGACGAACCCGCGCAGCATGAGGGCGGCGGCGACGAAGCTGGTGAACGAGGCGATCAGCGCCAGGCCGGACCACCCCCAGTTGGCCGTGGTCACCACCTTGTAGAGGTCGACCTTGCTGAGCTGGGACAGCACGACGTAGGCGGCGACCGTGCTGGCGATGATCGTGATCAGGGTGCGCGGGCGGAAGCGCTCCAGGCGTACCTCTTCGACCTTGCCCTGGGGCTTGAGGGCGACGATGTGGTCGCGCAGGCTCGTGAGCACGTTCTTGGCCTTGGACAGGGCCGAACGGGTCTCCCTGGTCAGGGCGATGCGCTGGAGCAGCGGCATGGCGGCGGCGAGGGCGTCGGGGCCCATCACGGCGGCGGCGGCCCGGACCGAGCGCTCGGCGCCGACGCGCAGCGCCAGGTAGGTGAGGAGCTGGGCGATGTCGAGCCGGAGCAGCAGGTCGCCGGCGGCGATCTCGCCGCTGCGGGCGTCGGTCAGCACGACCCGGCCGGCGCGGTCGAGGTGGATGCTGTCGCCGGTGAGCCGCCGGTGTGCCAGCCGCTGGATCTGCAGCAGCTCGACCTGCTCCCAGATCTGGGCGAGCAGGGCGTCGTCGATCTCGGCGTCGGGCACCTCGTCGAGCGGGCGGGTCTCGATGTGCTCGTAGGCGAGCAGGGCGGCCTCGGTGCCGATCTCGCTGGTGCCGAGCAGGCGCGGCGTGCTGGCGCCGGCGGCCTGGGCCGCGTACGCCATCAGGGCCTCGCGTTCCAGCTCGGCCCGGAGCGAGCGGATGGCCCGGCGCCTGGTCTCGGAGTTGAGCCTGATGCGCCGCCACAGCCGGTACGGCAGCCCGGCCACCTGGCGGTCGCGGTCGAGGACGGTGACGTCGAGGCTGGTGCCGTCCTTGAGGCCGATGGCGTAGCGGCGGCTGCCCTGGTGGTCGTCCTCGATGCGGCGGGCGGAGACGGGTGAGAAGGACAGCTTGCGCAGCGCGGCGACCACGGCGCTGCCGGGCGGGCGGGTGTTGGGGCTGCCGACGCCGTAGAGGGTGGCGTAGCCGATGGCCATGCCGACCAGGACGGTCACGATGGCGCTGGGCAGGGTGATCTGCCTGCCGGAGAAGTAGGTGAGGATGTAGAGGGCGATCGAGGTCCACATGAGCATGCGCCACGTGGGGCGGCGGGCGATGCGCACCGCGGTGGTGTAGGCGATCACCGAGGTGAGCAGCGTGTTCAGCGGCTCGATCGCGCGGTCGCCGGTGAGCAGGATGCGCAGGTCGGTCAGGCTGCTGGCCTCGATCCACTGGCCGAGCAGGAACGACCCGGCCATGCCGATGATGGCCGCGATCAGCCCTTCCGCGACGCGCAGGCCGTCGCGGTGGAAGACCCGCTCGACGGCGAACGCGGCGGGCACGATCAGCACGGCCGCGCTGCCGATGAAGGCCGCGACCCGGCTGAGCAGCGGGACCATCTCGGCGCCGACCTTGACGTCCTGCTCCAAGCCGTTGAGCGTCTGCTTGGCGACGAGGGCGAGCAGGATCACCGCCGCGAGCACCGCCAGCGTCGCGAAGAAGCGCAGCAGGTCGGACGGCCGCCGCAGCCGCTGGGGAAGGAGCGGCTCGACTACGTAGACGCCGCCGTCGGCGCGTGGCTCGGACACGGCTGGATCCCCCTCCGCGAGGTCCTCCGTGTCATCGTCTCGTTCCCTGATTTCGGCCACCGACAGTGATTCTGCACCTTCCCGGCCGGACCGTACGATCTCTGTTCTCCAGTGTCCTCGTTCGCCGCTCCGGCGCGCGCACCGGGTGAGGACCCGACCGGCATTGACCTGCCCGCGCGTCCGGCATGTTCACTCCCGCGATGCCGGTGCCGGCCTCGTCGCCCCCGACGCCCGGCGCCCACGGGTGGAACCGCGCGGCCGGGCGGCCCGGTCACGACGCGTCGGCCGAGAACGCCGCGGCCAGGCTGCGCGAGGCAGGGTACACGGTGGAACTCCAACCGTTCACCTTTGACTTCTTTCACGAGGTCGGCTCGGCGGTGTCGCGGGGACGGCGGGCGCGGGCCTCTCGACGTAGGCTGTGCGCATGTCGGGTGATTTGAGGGTTTTGGGGGCATGTCCGCTTGACTGCCCGGACACCTGCTCCTGGGTCGTGACCGTACGGGACGGGCAGGCCGTCAAGATGCGCGGCAACCCCGACCACCCCTACACCCGCGGCGCGCTGTGCGTGAAGGTCAACCGGTACCTGGAGCACACGCAGGCGGACGACCGCATCCTGTACCCGATGCGGCGCACCGGGCCGAAGGGGTCGGGGCAGTTCGAGCGCATCACCTGGGACGAGGCGCTCGACGAGATCTCGACCCGGCTGCGCGCCATCGTGGACGAGCACGGCGGCGAGGCGATCTGGCCCTACCTCGGCACCGGCTCGCTGGGTTACCTCCAGGGCTGCGAGGGCGTGGCGGGCCGCCGGTTCTGGAACGTGCTGGGGGCGTCCAAGCACTGGCTGAACATCTGCTCGGCGGCCGGCAGCAGCGGGCTGATGAAGGCCAACGGCACCGCCGGCGGCATGGACCCGGAGAACTTCGCCCAGGCCAGGCTGATCCTGCTCTGGGGCACGAACACGCTGACCAGCGGCCACCACCTGTGGAAGTTCATCCAGGACGCCCGCGCGGACGGCGCGCACGTGGTCGCCATCGACCCCATCCGCACCAGGACCGCCGACCAGGCCGACCAGCACCTGGCGATCAGGCCGGGCACGGACGCCGCGCTCGCGCTCGGGCTGCTCAACGTCGTGCTCGCGGAGAACGCCCAGGACGAGGAGTTCCTGGCCGAGCACACCGAGGGCTGGGCGAACTTCCGCAAGGAGATCCTGGAGTACCCGGTGGAGCGGGTGGCGGAGATCACCGGCATCCCGGCCGAGGACGTCCACGGCCTGGGGCTGCGTCTGGCCCACACCCGGCCGACCGCGATCCGCGCCACCATGGGCATCCAGCGGCACGCCGGCGGCGGCGCCGCGATGCGCACGATCGCCGCGATCCCCGGCGTGACCGGCGACTGGCGGCATCCGGGCGGCGGCGTGGCGTACTCGACGAGCGGCCACGTGCGCGTGACCGTCGACACCCGCGACGACCTGCTGGCCAAGCCGGTGCGCACGCTGGTCATGACCAAGCTCGGCTCCCAGCTCGACGACGTCAAATGTCTGTGGGTGTACGCCGCCAACCCGCTCGGCTCGACCCCCGACGCCAACGCGATCAGGCGGCAGCTCGCCCGCGAGGACCTGTTCACGGTCGTCATGGAGCAGTTCCCGACCGACACCGTGGACTACGCCGACATCGTGCTGCCCGCGACCATGCAGACCGAGCACATGGACCTGCACGCCGGCTACGGCCACATGTACCTGCTGTGGAACGAGCCCGCCGTGCCGCCGCCGGGCGAGTGCCTGTCCACGACCGAGACCTTCCGCCGGCTGGCCGCGCACATGGGGCTGACCGAGCCGTCCCTGTACGACTCCGACCTGGAGCTGGCCGAGTCGCTGCTGTCGGGCGGGCACCCGTCGCTCGAAGGCGTCACGCTGGACCGGCTGCGCAAGGAGGGGTGGGTGCGGATGAACTATCCCAAGCCGTTCGCGCCGTTCGCCGAGGGCTTTCCGACGCCTTCCGGGCGGCTGCGCTTCCCGCCCGCGGGGAAGGCGTACGTGCCCTCGCACACGGCGGTCGCCGACCGGTCGGCGTACCCGCTGACGCTGGTCACGCCGGCCTCGCACACGTTCCTGAACACGATCTTCGCCAACAATCCGGAGCTGCGGCGACGGGCCAAGGGGCCGGCCGTGCTGGTCAACCCGGCCGACGCGGCGGCCCGGGGGCTGGTGGCCGGGCAGCGCGTACGGGTGCACAACGACGGCGGCGAGTTCCTGGCCGACGTGGAGATCAGCGACCGGGTCGCGTCCGGCGTGGTGGCCTCGCCCAAGGGCCGGTGGCCGAAGCTGACCCCGGGCGGCGCGAACGCCAACGCGGTCGTGGCCGAGCGGGACGGCGACATGGGCCGGGGCCCGGCCTTCCACGACAACCTGGTCGAGATCAGCCCTTGTGCCGGTCCATGAACGCCACGACCGCGTCGAGCACCTTGGCGGAGTAGGGGCTGCCGAACAGGGCCGAGGCGTGCAGCGACTCGCCGGGGATGACCAGCACCTGGTTGTCCGGGGACCTGGTCGCGGCGGCCTCGGCCGCGCGCATCGATTCGGCGCCGCCGTAGGAGTCGTGCTCGGAGCCGATCTGCAGCAGCGGCACGGTGAGCGCGGCGGCGTCGCCCTTGTCGATCTCGCCCGACAGGGCGACGACGCCGGCCACCTTTGCGCCCAGCCGCTCGGCCGCCGGGACCGAGGCCGTGGCGCCGATCGAGCCGCCGACCAGGAACAGCCGCTCGACGCCCTTCTCCTTGGCCAGGCGCTTGCCCATGGCGACCGCGCCGTCCTCGGGGAGGAGACCGGCGTCCCTGGCGTACAGCAGGACGCGGTAGCCGGCGGCGACCAGGCGGTCCGACAGCGGGCGCCAGGAGCACACGGTGCCGCGGCGCTCGTAACTGATCACCACGCCCACCGGGCCGTCGCCGGCGATCACGCCGGGCAGGCCGCGGACGTGGGTGAAGATCTTGCCGTCCTGCTCGGTGAAGCAGCCCGAGACGTTGGGGCCGGTGGGCGGCGCGCTCCGGGTGGGGGTTGTCTCGCCGGCAGGGGCGGGGGACTCGGCGGCCGTCGTGCGGACGGCGGTGGTGCCGGTGCCGACCGTGCCCCCGCAGCCGGTCAGCCCCATGGTGAGGAGTGCCATCCATCCGACGATCTTTCGCATGGCCGCCGCGCCCTTCTCCTGACTATGTCTGAACTGACATAGTGCCGCAAGCACCATATCCTTGGACCCACCATGACCTCAACGCTCGGATACGCGATCCTGGCCGTGCTGGCGCGCGGTGATCGCACCGGTTACGACCTCGCGGCGGCCATGCGGCGCCCGGTCGGCTACTTCTGGACGGCCGGCCACAGCCAGATCCACGCCGAGCTGCAGAAACTGCGGACGGCCGGGCTGGTCGGGTTCGAGAGCGCGCACGGGCCCGGCCCGCAGGCCAAGAAGGTCTACCACCTGACCGCCGAGGGCCTGGCGGCGCTGCGGGCATGGGTCACCGAGCCGCCGCGCGAGCGGCCGGAGCGCGACGAGCTGGTGCTGAAGACGTACGCGGCGTGGCTGGCCGAGCCGGAGCTGCTGCGGCGGCTGTTCGCCGGCCAGCTCGCCGCGCATGAGGAGCGGCTGGCCGACTACGAGCGGCAGGAGGCGTCGTTCGGCGGGCGGCCGGCCTTCGGCGACCCCGGGTTCGGCGGCTACGCGACGCTGCGCTGCGGGCTGAGCTACGAGCGGCACCGGGCCGAGTGGTGCCGCTGGATGCTGACCCAGCTCGCCGACGGCGAATCAGCCGAGTGAGAGCTTGTAGCCCTCGTGGGAGGCGGTGAAGCCGAGCGCGTCGTAGAAGCGGTGGGCGTCGGTACGCGACTTGTCGGAGGTGAGCTGGACGACCGCGCACCCCCTGGCCCGCGCCCGGTCGACGGCCCACTGGATCATCTTGCCGCCGAGCCCCTGGCCGCGCGTCGAGGCGGCCACCCTGACGCCCTCGATCTGGCACCGCTCGGAGCCCAGCCGCGACAGCCCGGCCAGGTACGTGAGCTGCATCGTGCCGACCACCTCGCCCTCCCGCTCGGCCACGATGAGCTCGTCGTGCGGGTTGGCCTCGATGCGGTCGAAGGCCATCAGGTAGCGGGTGTCGTCGGGGGCTCCCTCGCGGGCGGCGCCGAGCGGGTCGTCGGCCAGCAGCCGAACGATGGCCGGGACGTCCTCCTTGCGCGCCTGGCGGAACAGCAGGGACAGCGCGTAGTGGGACTCCATCAGGGACGGGTTGGAGGGCAGGGCCATGACCTTGCCGCTGGGCACGAAGCCCTTGGCCGCGTAGAGCGCGCGGGCGGCGTGGTTGCCGTCGACGGCCCAGAGCTGCACCTGCTCGGCCCCGGCCGAACGGGCCCACTCCACGGACCGGTCGACCAGCCGGGAGGCGAGCCCGCGTCCCCTGGCCTCGGGGGCGACCCACATGGACAGCAGGTGGGCGCCGGACTCCTCCAGGAGCATGCACACCAGGCCGACGTCGCCCAGGCCGTCGTCCTCGGCCACCCACCAGCGCGAGTGCGGGTTCTTCAGCCGATCGGCCCAGTCGTCGGCGGAGAACGCGACCTCGCGCGCGTAGGAGGAGCCGAACGCGTCCGGTGACTCCTGGAGCGCCCGCAGCCGGACGTCCTTCAGTCGTTCCCCTTCGTCCGGCCCCAACTGCACAATGGCGATTTCCGTCATATGGGAATCATGTCAGGGACAGGTCAGGGTCCGTCCCCGATGCCTCATGGGGGCCCGCGGCGGCACCATGAGGACATGAACGAAATCAGTAGACGCGATGAGGTCTCACTGTCCGCGGCGGCCCTGCGGGGCGCCCCTTGGAAGACCGCCGCCATCGGCGGCGTCGTGGTGTCGGCCGCCAGCTTCGGGATGGGCCTGGTCACCGGCGGCGGTGACCTGGTCTGGGCCCTGGGCCTCGGCATCAGCCTGTTCGCGCTGATCGCCGCGATCGGCGCGGTCGCCAAGCCGCACGAGGGCGACCGCGTCACCCGCCAGGCCCGGCTCTGGTCGCTGCGGCACCCGTGGAAGTTCGCGCTCCTGCCCGCCGCGATCACGGCGGTGCTCGACTACCCGGTGCAGCTCGTGCTCGACGACGAGGGCGTGTTCGGCTCGGCCGTGCAGGCGATGTGGCACGGCGCGCTGGTCTACCTGATCGCCGCGATCCTGACCCTCACGATGAAGGGACGAGCACGATCTTCCCAGTGACCCGCCGCTCCAGCAGGTCGTCCATGGCCCGGCCCGCCTCCGCCAGCGGCCTGACCTCCGGCGCCGCCGGGACGATGCCCGGCATCGCCAGCAGACCTTCGAGCATGGCCCGGTTCTCCACGGCGTGGCCCATGGACCACGCGCCCCAGTCGACGCCCACCACGGCCCGGTTACGCAGCAGCACCTGGTTGGCCGGCAGCTTCGCGATTCCGCCCGAGGCGAATCCGACGACCAGGAGCCGCCCGCCCTCGCGCAACCCGCGAAGGGCCTGCTCGGACAGCTCGCCGCCGACCGGGTCGACGGCCACGTCCACGGCCCACGCCCTGGCCGCTTCCTTCAGCCCGTCGTAGCCGATCACGTCGTCGGCTCCCGCCCGCCGGGCGCGCTCCCTCTTCTCGCCGGTGGACGCCGCCGCCAGCACGACGGCGCCGAGCGCCTTGGCGACCTGGACCACGGCCAGCCCCACACCGCCGCCCGCCCCGAGCACGAGCACCCGCTCGCCGGGCAGCAGCCGGCCGCGCTCGCTGAGCGCGTACATGGCGGTGCAGTAGCTCTGCGGGAACGCCGCCGCCGCGAGCACGTCGAAACCCTCGGGCAGCGGTACGGCCTGCGCCCTGTGCACCAGCACCCGCGTGGCGAAGCCGCCCAACCCGGTGATCGCCACGACCCTGCCGCCGTCGGGCAACCGCCCGGCCACCTCGTAGCCGGGGGTGAAGGGCAGCGGCGGCCTGATCTGGTAGCCGCCGCGCACCATCAGCCCGTCCACGAAGTTGACGCCGGCCGCCTCGACCTCGACGACCACCTGGTCGGGACCGGGGACGGGATCGGGCAGCTCGGCCAGCCGGACCGGCTTGCCGTATTCGGTGCAGACGACGGCCCTCACGCTCATGGGGCCAGCTTCACCGACAGAACATCATTCCGGCAAGGCCTTCTCCGCCTCGCTCCGGCACACGCAGAACTCGTTCCCCTCGGGGTCGAGCATGGTCACCCAGCCCGTGCCGTCGGGCCTGCGCTGGTCCTGGAAGACGGTCGCGCCGAGGCCGAGCAGCCGCTCGACCTCCTCGTCACGCGTACGGCCCTCGGTGCCGTTGACGTCGAAATGCACCCGGTTCTTGCCGATCTTGCCCTCGGGCACGCGGATGAACAGCAGGAACGGGTCCTGCGGCGTGCGCAGCATCACCTCGTCGGCTCCCGGCTTGTCGCCCTCGGCCAGCGGCCACCCGGTGGCCTGGCTCCACCAGCTCGCGATCTCGTAGGGGTCGGTGGCGTCAACGGTGATGGCATGGATCTCAATCATCGCACTAGTGTCCACCAGCCAGATTGAGCCCCACGACACCGGCCAGGATGAGCGCGATCGAGGCCAGGCGCAGCGGCGAGACGTTGTCGCCCATGGCGACCATGCCGAGGATCGCGGTGCCGACGGCCCCGATGCCGGTCCACACTGCGTACGCGGTGCCGACCTCCAGGGACTTGAGCGCGTAGGCGAGCAGGCCGAAGCTGAGGGCGGCCGTGGCCAGGAAGGACAGGGTCCACCACAGGTTGCTGAGGCCGTTGCTGAGCTTGAGCGACAGTGCCATGACCACCTCGAACAGGCCGGCCAGCACAAGCAGAATCCACGCCATTTCCCACTCCTGACGACGAGACGTACGGGTACGTGCGTCGTCTTGGCGTTTCCGGGTACGGCGCGTCTCGTCCGGGAGCGGTCAGCTCAATGCTTACAACGGCTCAGCGAAACGGATCATTCCCACCAGACGGTGACCCACCGGTCACGCGGCACCGGCCACATGCCCAGCTCGACGGCGGTCTCGGCCACCTCCTCCACCCTGGACGGGTCGAGGCACACCCGGCGGCAGGCGCTCTCGGCCAGCTCCTCGACGGTCGTGAAACGTTCCAGGGGCGCCTCCCGCTCCTCCACGCGCACGGGGAAGCCCAGCGCCGCGGCCAGGGCCACGCAGTCTTCCGCGATGGGCCGGACCGGGCGGTCGACGCCGTGGAAGTGCTGCCAGAGCGGCGTCATCCAGCTCATGGGATGGCGGTGGGGCAGTTCGAGCACCACCCGGCCGCGGGTGCGGCGGTCGAGCGCCTGGAGGAACTCCGCCAGGTCGGGCACGTTGTAGACCACGTGCGCGGCGACGGACACGTCCACCACGGGCACCTGGTCGGCCACGTCCGGCCAGCGCCCCTCGACGGTGGTGGCGGGCACGCCGAGGTCCATCGCGCGGACCTTCAGGCCCTCCAGCATGGGCGCGGACGTGTCGACCGCGTAGAGGTGGCCGATGCGCTCGCGCAGCGGCAGCGACGCGGCGCCGGGGCCCGAGCCGACGTCGAGCAGCGTGCCCTTGTCGGGCAGCGCCTCGGCGAGCCGGGTCATGGTCGGGCCGTCGTCGGGCTCGGCCAGCGCCCGGTCGGTCCGCGTGGCGAACCGGGCCGGCGAGTGGCTCCACGGATCGGCCGGAGCCTTGGCCAGGATCTCCTCGGGGATGGCCCAGGAATCCAGTCGCTCCCGCCATCTTGTGGCGAGTTCTTCGGCGTCCATGGAGTCGAGCATGCCACGCATGGGCGGGGTTACCCGCGGGTAGCATTGCAGGTAAGGTTACTGGCCAGTACATGAAGACCTCGGTTCAAGGAGATCTGCACCCATGGGCCACTACAAGAGCAACGTGCGTGACCTGGAATTCAACCTCTTCGAGGTGTTCGGTCGACGCGAGATCCTCGGCACCGGGCCCTTCGGCGAAGTGGACGAGGACGTCGCGCGGAGCATCCTGGACGAGGTCAACAGGCTGGCGACCGGCGTGCTCGCCGACTCCTTCGAGGAGGGCGACCGCACCCCGCCGGTGTTCGACCCCGCGACGAGCACGGTGACCGTCCCGGCCGGCGTCAAGAAGTCGTTCAAGGCGCTGGTGGACGGCGGCTGGGCGCACCTCGACCTGCCCGCCGAGCTGGGCGGCCCCGGCATCCCGCGCAGCCTCGCCTGGGCGACGGCCGAGATGGTGCTCGGCTCCAACCCGGCCCTGTACATGTACGCCGCCGGCCCCAACTTCGCCTACACCCTGTGGAAGCTGGGCACGCCGGAGCAGAAGCGCTTCGCCGAGCTGGCCATCGAGAAGAACTGGGGCGCCACCATGGTGCTCACCGAGCCGGACGCGGGCTCGGACGTCGGCGCCGGCCGGGCCAGGGCGGTCCAGCAGCCCGACGGCACCTGGCACATCGAGGGCGTCAAGCGCTTCATCACCAGCGCCGAGCACGACATGGCCGACAACATCTTCCATCTGGTCCTGGCCCGTCCCGAGGGCCACGGTCCGGGCACCAAGGGCCTGTCGATGTTCCTGGTGCCCAAGTTCCACGTGGACCTGGAGACCGGCGAGCTGGGCGAGCGCAACGGCGCCTACGTCACCAACGTCGAGAAGAAGATGGGCCTGAAGGTCTCCACGACCTGCGAGCTCACCTTCGGCGACAAGCACCCGGCGATCGGCTGGCTGGTCGGCGACGTGCACGAGGGCATCAAGCAGATGTTCATGGTGATCGAGCACGCCCGCATGATGGTCGGCACCAAGGCCATCGCCACGCTCTCCACCGGCTACCTGAACGCCCTCGACTACGCCAAGTCCCGCTACCAGGGCGCGGACCTGACCAAGATGGCCGACAAGTCCGCCCCCCGGGTGACCATCACCCACCACCCGGACGTGCGCCGCGAGCTGATGCTGCAGAAGGCGTACGCCGAGGGCATGCGCGCCCTGGTCCTCTACACGGCCACCTTCCAGGACGCCCTCCTGATCGACCCGGCGGACCGGCACGCGGAGGCCATGAACGACCTGCTGCTGCCCCTGGTCAAGGGCGTCGGCTCCGAGCGCTCGTACGAGCTGCTGGCCCGCTCGCTGCAGACCCTGGGCGGCTCGGGCTACCTGCAGGACTACCCGATCGAGCAGTACATCCGCGACGCCAAGATCGACTCCCTGTACGAGGGCACCACCGCGATCCAGGGCCTCGACCTGTTCTTCCGGAAGATCCTGCGCAACCAGGGCGCCGCGGTCGGCGCGCTGCTCGCCGAGATCAACGAGTTCGCCGCCTCCGAGGCGGGCAACGGCCGGCTCAAGGAGGAGCGCAAGCTGCTCGCCGAGGCCGCCGCCGAGGTCAAGGTCATGGGCGACACCATGGCCGGCTGGGCGCTCGGCTCGCTGGAGAAGCCGGCGGAGGTCTACAAGGTCGGCCTGAACAGCACCCGGTTCCTGCTCTCGCTGGGCGACCTGGTGATCGGCTGGCTGCTGCTGCGCCAGGCCGAGGTGGCCCTGGCCCGGCTGGCGGAGTCGGAGGACCCGTTCTACCAGGGCAAGGTGGCCGCGGCGTCGTTCTTCGCCACGACCGTGCTGCCCAGGCTGACGGCCGAGCGGCGCGTCCTCGCCGCCACCGGCCAGGACCTCATGGAGCTTCCCGAAGAGGCCTTCTGAGCCACCGCTGGTGACGCCCGCCTCCCGTCCGGGGGGCGGGCGTCGCTGTTAGGTTCCGGGCATGAGCTCTTCACCTCATGACCACCCCCTGCCCCCGCCGCGCGTCGAAGAGGTCTCCGAGGGCGTCTACGCCTACGTCCAGCCCGACGGGAGCTGGTGGATCAACAACACCGGCTTCCTGGCCGGGCGGCGCGGCGTGATCTGCGTGGACGCCTGCTCGACCGAGCGCCGCACCCGCGACCTGCGGGCGGCCGTCGGCAAGGTCAGCAGCGGGCCGATCACCACGCTGGTCAACACCCACCACCACGGCGACCACACCTTCGGCAACTGGCTGTTCCCCGAGGCCACGATCGTCGGGCACGAGGGCGTACGCGCCCAGATCCTGGCCGACGGGGTCCCGGCGTACCGGGGGGCCTGGTCGCCGGAGGTGGTGTGGGGGGCGATGGAGGTCGCGCCGCCGTTCCTGACGTACACCGAGGGGGTCACCCTCCACTCCGACGACCTGCGCTGCGAGGTGCGGCACGTCGGGCCGGCCGCGCACACGACCAACGACTCGATCGTGTGGATCCCGGAGCGGCGGGTGCTGTTCTCCGGCGACCTGGTCTTCAACGGCGGCACGCCGTTCGTCCTGATGGGCTCGGTGGCCGGGACGATCGCCGCCCTGGACACGCTCAGGGCGCTGGGCGCGCAGACGATCGTCCCCGGACACGGCGAGGTGTGCGGGCCCGAGGTCTACGACCGGGTCGAGGGCTACCTGCGGTTCGTCCAGGAGACCGCCCGGCGGGGCCACGCGGCGGGCCGGACGCCCCTGGAGGCGGCGCGGGAGACCGACCTCGGCGAGTGGGGCGCGCTGCTCGACCCCGAACGGATCGTGGGCAATCTCCACCGCGCCTACGCCGAGCTGGACGGCCGCCCGCCGGGCGCGCCGATCGACGTCGGCGCGGCCGTCCAGGACATGATCGCCTACAACGGCGGGCGGCCACTGTCCTGTCTCGCCTGACGCGGCGGGGGTGTGATCACCGATACCCGGGTATGACCGTGGGCACATCTCGCCTTTGCCTGGAGGTCGTCATGGGTGTCGGGGTCAGCATCTTCTTCCTCACGCTCGGCGCCATCCTGCGGTTCGCCATCGAACCCGACGTGTTCGGCCAGAGCGTGCACATGGACATCGTCGGCGTCATCTTCATGATCGTCGGAGGCGTGGGCGTCGTGCTCAGCATCGTGCTCGCGCCCCGGCGCGGGCGCACCTCCGAGGACCGGCTGATGCACCGCGAGAACCACCCGCCCGAGCTCTAGAGGCTGAGCTGCACGGCGGCGCGCGTCGCCAGGATCGGCTTGATGTACTC
>NZ_JBSFGJ010000193.1:0-16929 GCF_053596515.1 Nonomuraea sp. NPDC001684 | reverse complement strand
GGCCAGCTCACGCAGCTGCGCCTCACGCCCCGGCGAGGCCAGCCGCCAGCGGATCACCTGGGGATCATAGAGGTTCCAGGCGCTCATCGGCCGTACGGTGACCCCGACACGAGGACGGCTGGTGACCACGCGCTTCGACTCCAGCACGCGGACGGCCTCGCGCGCGACGGTCCGGGAAACCCCGTACCGCTCCTGGACGTCCTCCAGGCGCAACACCTGCCCCGCACGGATCTCCCCGGCCACCAGCGACCTGCCGACCGCGTCGAGCACCTGCCCGTGCAGGCCCCGTAGTGTCTCCACGCTCATCGGGCCCCCGCCAGCCCGGCCAGCAGCGCCGCAACCCGTTCAACCGCGGCACCCGGGCCGCCCGAAGTCAGCGCCGATCCCATGCCGCAGGCCACGGCGCCGGCCGCGATCCACTCGGGCGCATCGTCCACGGTCACGCCGCCGGTGGGGATCGCCGGCGCCTGCGGAAGGGCGGCCCGCACGTCGCGCAGCCAGGCGGGTGAAACGCCCGACGCTGGAAAGATCTTGACTGCGTCCGCCCCCTCTTCCAGGGCACGAACGATCTCGGTCGGGGTCGCCACGCCCGGGAAGACCGGCACGCCGTAGCGGTGCCCGGCGCGGATCACCTCAGGGTGCAGGCCGGGTGAGACCAGGAAGCGCGCGCCGGCCTCCACGGCGGCCCTGGCAGCGGCCGGGTCGAGGACGGTCCCCGCCCCGACCAGCGCGTCGGGCCGCTGCTCGGTGAGCCTCGCCACGGCGCTGAGGGCGCGGGGCGTGGTGAGCGCGACCTCGACGGCACGCAACCCGGCATCCAGCACGGCCTCGGCCGACGTCAGCGCCGCCTCGGGCGTGGCGGCCCTGACGATGCCGAACACGCGTTGCTCTGTGACAGCCTGGACGATCTCCCAGCGGTACATGACTTCCTTTCTTGGTTTCCTCACCAGCGAACAGCTAGGGCGAGCCGCCCTCCGTGGTGACGCACGATCCCCGCCTGGCCACCCAACGCCCGGCCCGCCTCTCCCCGAACCGCCTTCATCCCGACCTCGTCAGCTCATGGACGGACTCATTTCTCGCATGCCCACCTCAGCTCCGACCTCGTCACCCCACGAGCGGACCGCCTCACGCATGCCCACCTCCGCCCGAAATCGTCGGCTCCCGGACGGACCGCCTCTCACATGACCTCGGCGATCGGCTGGGGTTCGACACGGCCTGGTTCGTCGAGCACCACTTCACCAGGGGCTTCTCCCACTCCTCCGCCCCCGACCTGGTCCTCGCGGCCATCTCGCAGCGCACCGAGCGCATCCACCTCGGGCTCGGCGTGGTGCTGCTGCCGTTCCAGTCGCCCATCCGCACCGCCGAGCGGGTCGCCACCCTCGACGTGCTGAGCGGCGGCCGGGTCGAGTTCGGCACCGGACGCGGCGCCTCCCCCCTGGAGTACCAGGCCTTCCAGCGGCCGTTCGAGAAGTCGCGGCAGATCTGGGAGGACTCGCTGGAGGCCACCCTCGCCATCTGGCGCGCCGACGGCGAGCCGATCAGCAGGTCGAACGAGTTCTTCGAGATCCCCGACGTGGCCGTCTACCCCCGTCCGGTCCAGGAGCCGCACCCGCCCGTGTGGGTGGCCTCCACCTCGCTGGAGGGCTACCTGGCCGCCGCCCGGCACGGCTACAACCTGCTGGGCATGACGATGCTCAAGGGCATCGACGACGTCGCCGCCGACATCGCGAAATACCGGGAGTGCCTGGCCGAGAGCGGTTTCGACCCCGCCTCCCGGCGCGTGGCGCTGATGATCCCCTGGTTCGCCGCCCCCACCCGGGACGAGGCCACCGCCACCGCCGCCGACGCCGTCCTGTGGTACATCCGCCGCCAGGTCAACCTGGTCACCCCGCCCGACTACTACGACGCCCGGCACGCCACCCACCGCGTGCTGGGCCAGCTCGCCGCCGGGATGCCGCCGGAGGAGGCGATGGCCACCCTGCGCGAGCACCTCATGGTCGTGGTGGACGACGTCGAGGGCTCGCGCAAGGCCCTGGCCAGGATCGCCGAGGCCGGCGCCACGGACCTGATCATCCAGGCGCAGGTCGGCGGGCTGGCCCACGAGAAGGTGTGCGAGTCGATGACGCTGTTCATGAACGAGGTGGCCCGTTGACCGCCGCCCGCTGGCTGACCCGCGACGACCTCGCCTCGTCCGCACGCACCGCCGAAGGGCTGCTGCTCGTCGCGCCCGACCTGTCCAGCGTGTTCCCGCTCGGCCCCGAGGACGCCGCCGCCGCGACCGGGCTCACCGCGGCGGCGCTGCGCGCGGCCGGCGTCGGCGGGCGCGACCGGGTCGTGGTGGCGCTCGCCGAGCCCGCGGGCGCGCTGTGGACCGCCGCCGCCGCGCAGGTCGCGCGGGCCGCCGCCGCCGTCGGGCCGCGCGGCCGCCTGCGCCTGCACCACGCGCTGACCGCGCTCGGCGCGACCACGCTGGTCAGCACCCCGACGGGCGCGATGGACCTGCTGGCCCGCCTGCACCTGGAGTTCCTGCTCGACCCGCTCGACCTCGGGCTCGACCACATCGTCCTGACCGGCGAGATCGCCTCCAGACGGACGATGGGACATCTGGCCGGCGAGTTCGGCTGCGCGGTCACCGACGTGCTCGCCAGCCCGTTCGGCGGGGCCGCGCTCGCGTTCAGGGCCGCCGAGGACGCGCCGCTCACCCCGCTCGCGGACGGCGTGCTGGGCCTCGCCTCGCTGACCAAGGACGACCTGGCCGGCCCGCAGGACGCGCTCGCCGAGCTGGTCCTCACGCCGTCCGGGCACTCCACGCTGGGCGACGCCGTGCTCAGGACCGGCCTGGTGTCCAGGGCCGACGGCTCCGGCGGCTCCGGGCTGCCCGCGCCCGCGCACACCGTCGGCGACCACGTGCTGGTCAGGGGCGTGTGGCTGGCGTTGCCGCGGGTCGAGAAGGCGCTGTCGAAGATCGACGGCGTGACCGGCTGGGAGCTGTCGGTCGAACGCCAGGGCACCCTGGACGCCGCCGCCCTGACCGTCTCCTTCGGCCGGGAGAGCCTGGTCAGGAACCCGATGTGGCGGTCGAGGATCGAGCAGGCCGTGCGGGCCCTGACCCCGATCTCGATCGACGTCCGCATCGCCCAGGACGTCCTGGAGACCCCCGTGCCCGGCACGGTGGACGACCGGCGCGGCCACCATCTCGGCCGGGACAGGGCCCTCGTCAGCTAGCGCGACGGAGTAGCCGATGGCATCGATGCCCGACTGGGGGACGCTCCCCCGCATGCTGCGCGACCAGGCCGCACGCCATCCGGACGCCGTCGCGGTCGTCGAGGGCGGCGCGCGCGTCACGCTGTCGGAGCTCAGGACGGGAGCCGCCGAGGTGGCCCGCGGGCTGATCGCCCTCGGCGTGGAGCCCGGCGACCGGGTGGCGATCTGGGGCCCGAACTCGGCGTCCTGGGTGCGGCACGCGTTCGGCGTCTGGGACGCGGGGGCCGTCCTCGTGCCGTTGTCGTCGCGGTACAAGGGCATCGAGGCGGCCGGGCTGATCGGCCGGACCGGGGTGAAGGTCGTCATCGTCGGCGATCCGCCGCTCGCCGGCCTGCTGCCGCCCATGGACGCCCGGGTGGCCGTGCGCGCGGCCGGCGACCTGGAGGCGGGCGGGGTGAGCGCACGGGCGGTCGAGGAACGGGCGCTGGCGGTCGGGCCCGGCGACCTGTGCGAGATCATGGCCACGTCCGGCACCACGGGCACGCCGAAGGGCGTGATGCTCGACCACGCCCAGGTCCTGCGCGGCTACTGGGACTGGGCGGAGATCGTCACGCTGGACGAGCACGACCGCTATCCGGTGATCGCGCCGTTCAACCACGGGTTCGGGCTGAACGCCGGGCTCGTCGCGTGCGTGCTGCGGCGGGCCACGATGTTGCCGATCCCGGTGTTCTCGCCGGACGCCCTGATGTCGCTGATCTCCTCCGAGAAGGTGACGATCCTGGCCGGGCCGCCCACCCTGTTCGCCCGGATCCTGGACGAGCTGGACCGCGCCGACTGGGACGTCTCCTCGCTGCGGGTGGCCATCTGCGGGGCCGCCTCCGTGCCCGCCACGCTGATCACCCGGCTGGCCGAGCGGGTCGGCCTGGAACGGATGATCAACGCGTACGGGCTGATGGAGGGCACGGTCGTGTCCATGACCCGGGCCGGCGACCCCATCGACGTGATCGCGAACACCACCGGCAGGGCCGTCCCGGGCATCGAGGTCAGGATCGTGGACGACGACGGCAAGGAGGTCGCGCCCGGCCGGCGCGGCGAGATCCTGCAACGCGGCTACGGCGTCATGCGCGGCTACTGGGCCGAGCCCGCCAGGACGGCCGAGGTGATCGACGCCGACGGCTGGCTGCACACCGGCGACGTCGGCGTGCTGGACGAGGCGGGCAACCTCGCCATCGTGGACAGGAAGAAGGAGCTCTACATCGTCAACGGGTTCAACGTCTCCCCCGCCGAGGTCGAGTCGCTCCTGCTGCGCGAGGGCTCGCTGGCCCAGGCCGCCGTGGTCGGCGTGCCCGACCCGGTCTCCGGCGAGGCCGGCGTGGCGTACGTGGTGCCCCGGCCGGACGCCCGCGTCACCGCCGACGCGCTGCTGGCCTGGGCGAAGGCCAACATGTCCAACTACAAGGTGCCCAAGCGCGTCGAGGTGGTGGACGCGCTGCCCGTCAACGTCAACGGCAAGGTCGACAAGCTCGCCCTGCGCTCGCGGGCCGTCCCCGGATAGCGGCGTTTCAGGGGCTGCCATGAGGGGCCCCGTGAGCGAGAATCCGGTTGGACGGGTATTCACGGGAGACGGGTTCACCTGCGGGCGACCGGGGATACATCGAGCACACGGGCCGGTTGCACCTCTTGGGACGCGTCCTCCGCGTCGCACCTTCACCGGCATGAGGAGGCAGCGTGGCGTTGCACGTGGCGGTCATCGGGTCCGGCCCGGCCGGGATCTACACGGCCGAGGCGCTGGTCAAGCAGTCGGCCGAGCCTGTGCTGGTCGACGTCCTGGAACGGCTGCCCACGCCGTACGGGCTGGTCAGGTACGGCGTGGCGCCCGACCACACCTCGATCAAGTCGATCGCGAACTACCTGCGCAGGGTCCTCGAACTGCCCCAGGTGCGCTTCCTCGGCGGCGTCACGCTGGGCGCCCATGTCTCGGTCGCGGACCTGCTTCGCGTCTACGACGCGGTCGTCTACTGCACGGGCGCGATGGTCGACCGGCGGCTCGGCATCCCCGGCGAGGACCTGCCGGGCAGCGTCGCGGCCACCGACTTCGTCAACTGGTACTGCGGCCACCCCGACGTCGATCCCGGCCGCTTCACGCTGGACAGCTCCGAGGTCGCGGTGATCGGGGTCGGCAACGTGGCCGTCGACGTCGTGCGCGTGCTGGCCAAGACCGCCGACGAGCTGCGGCACACCGACGTGCCCCACGACGTCCTCGACCGGCTGAGCCAGAGCCAGGTCAAGGCGATCCACATGGTCGGCAGGCGGGGGCCCGAGCACGCCAAGTTCACCCTGAAGGAGCTGCGCGAGCTCGGCGAGCTGGCCAACGCCGACGTCTGCGTGCGCCCCGACGAGGCGGCCGTTCTCGGCGCCGACTTCCCGCGCCAGGTCCAGGGCAACATCAAGGTCCTGCAGTCGTGGGCCGGCCGCGAGCCCGTGGGCCGGCCGCGCCGCCTCGACGTGCGCTTCTGGCTGCGGCCGGTGGAGATCCTGGGCGCCGACCGGGTCGAGGGGCTCCGGCTCGAACGCACCCGCCTGTCGGAGGAGGGCCGCGTCGTCGGCACCGGCGAGTACGAGACGCTGCCCGTCGGCATGGTGCTGCGCTCGGTCGGCTACCAGAGCGTCCCGCTGCCCGGCGTGCCGTTCTCCGAGCGGACCATGACCGTGCCCAACGAGGCGGGCCGGGTGCGTCCGCGCGAGTACGTGGCGGGCTGGCTCAAACGCGGGCCGACCGGCGTCATCGGCACCAACAAGTCCGACGCCGCCGAGACGGTCCGCACGCTGCTGGCCGACCTGGAGGGCGAGTCCCTGGAGGGCGGCGCGCGGGCGTCGCGGCCGACGGTCGAGTCGCTGCTGGCCGAGCGGGGCGTGCGGCCGGTGACCTACGACGACTGGCTGGCCATCGAACGGGCCGAGGGCGAGCTGGCCAGGTCGCTCGGCCGGGGCGAACGCGTCAAGCTGGTCGGCGTCGACACCATGCTCCGCGCCTGCGCCCATCCGGAATGAGCCCGTACGTGCACGACGAGCCCGTGCCCGGCTTCGCCGAGGTTTACGCGGCGCAGCAGGCCCGCTACCCCATGGCCGAGCCGGGCCGGCAGCCGGTCCACACCGTCTACGTGCCGGCCGACCGTTTCTCCGCCTCGACCGTCGCCGAGTGGGGAGGGCGGGCGCTGTCGCTGGCCGAGGCGCATCTGGAGGCGTTCGCGCCCGGCGTGCGCGACCGGGTGCTCGGCAAGCTGGCCCGCGAGCCGGTCGAGGACCTGCGGATCGACTTCGAGGACGGCTACGGCGTGCGCCCGCACGAGGAGGAGGACGGGCACGCCGAACAGGCCGCGCGGGCCGTGGCCGGCCTGCACGCCGCCGGGACCCTGCCGCGGCGGTGGGGGCTGCGGGTGAAGTCGTTCGCCGACGGCGACCCGGCGAGGTCGGTGCGCACGCTCGGCGGCTTTCTGACCGGGGTGCTGGAGCGGGCGGGCGAGCTGCCGTCGGGGTTCACGGTGACGTTCCCGAAGGTGCTGATGGAGGCGTACCTCGGGCAGTTCGCGGGCGTGCTGGAACGGCTGGAGGCGCGGCTCGGCCTGTCCGGGCTGCGCTTCGAGATGCAGGTGGAGGCTCCCCAGACGCTGCCCTTCCTGCGGGCCGAGCTGCCCGGGACGCTCGGCGGGCGGCTGGCCGCGGCGCACTTCGGCGTGTTCGACTACACCGCCGCCATCGGCCTGCCGCCGCACGAGCAGCGGCTCGACCATCCGGCCTGCGACCACGCCAGGCACGTGATGCAGACCGCGTTCGCGGGCACGGGCGTCGAGCTGTCCGACGGCTCGCTGGCCGCCGGGCCCGCCTCCGACCGGGCGGACGACGTCCACGCCCTGTGGGGCAGGCATGCACAGCTGGTGGGCCATTCCCTGGCCCACGGCTTCCACCAGGGCTGGGACATGCATCCGGCGCAGCTCGTCAGCAGGTTCGCCACCGTCTACGCCTTCCACCTCGCCCACTACGACTCCTACCGGGAGCGCGTACGGGCCTGGGAGGAGCGGCGGGCGGCCGGGGGCGGCGTCATGGACGAGCCGGCCACCGTCAGGACGCTGGCCGCCGCCCTCCGCCGCGCCGACGCGGTCCTGGGCCCCTGAGGGCCCTGGAAGGAGGGTTCAGTCGCGCTCGACCAGGGAGCGCCACTGCCGGACCAGCCGCCACTCGACGGGGTCCGTCCAGCTCGCCCGCACGGCCGAGCCCACGTGGAAGGCGCGGATGCCGTAGTCCAGCAGGTCGGGCACGTGCGCGGGCTTGAGCCCGCCGCCGGCCAGGATGATCGACCCGTCGCCGGCCTCGGCCCTGGACCTGAGCGTGGACAGCCCCGCGCCGACGCCCTGGGGGGAGCCGGAGGTGAGCACGGTGGCCAGGTTGGGCAGCAGCCGCACGGCCCGCCAGGACGCCTGCACGTCGGCGGCGTGGTCGACCGCGCGGTGGAAGGTCCACGGGAGCGGCGAGACGGCGTGGATGAGCGCCTCGGTGGCCGCCAGGTCGACCACGCCCGCGTCGTCGAGGAAGCCGAACACGAACCCGGCCGCGCCGGCCTGCGCGAGCGCCTTGGCGTCGCGGCGCAGCCGGTCCAGGACGTCGGGGTCGGCGGTGAAGTTGGCCTCGCAGCGCAGCATCACCATCTGGGGAAGGGGGCACTCCGCGGCGATCGCGGCGACCGTCTCCGGTGCAGGGGTGAGCCCGTCGGCCGCCATGTCGGCGACGACCTCCAGGCGGTCGGCGCCGCCCTGCTCGGCGGCCACGGCGTCGCGCACATTGAGCGCGATCACCTCAAGGAGGGATCCGGTCATGGCAAAGAGGTTATATGGCGCTCTGTCCACTTGCGCCGGAAACGCACGTGCCCATCGGGGCCGCTGCGGTACATGCCGACGAGGTGACCTGCCGCCTGACGTGAGGTGGCGCGCGACCACCGGCCGGGCCCGGCCTCCTTCCGGACCGGGTCCGGCCAGAGGGGTTCGCTAGGCGCTGATCAGCTCCGCGACCGTCAGGTCACGGAAGGCCGTCGTGGACAGGTCGCGCGACGGCCGCTGGAACAGGGCCCCGGACGAGCGGTGCGGCAGGTCCACCGTACGGACGTGCCGGAAGCCGCGCATGCGGTAGTACTCCTGCAGCCGCGGGTTGGCCTTGGCGCAGTCGAGCCGGAGCCAGGGCAGCCCGGCGGAACGGGCCGCCGAGCAGGCCCAGTCGAGGAGCGCGTCGCCGAGGCCGCTGCCGGACCACGGCCTGGCCACGGCCAGCTTGTGGACGTAGAGCGCGGCCCCCGGGTCGTCGGCCGGGGTCCAGAACTCCGGGTCGGCGTTGCCGTCGAGGGCGATGGTCGCCACGGGCGGAGCCTGGACGTCGGGGTCGAGATAGCGCAGCTCGTCGTCGAGCAGGTACAGGACCCGCTCCTCGATGAGCGGCTCGATCCGCTCGGGGCCGAATCCCTGCCGCGGCCACTGCCGCACTCCCTGGGTGTGCAGCCACTCGGCGGTGTCCGCGAGAAGCCTGAGCACGCCGGGAAGGTCCGCGGGCTCCGCGCGCCGGAGTGCGAGCGGGTGAAGGAGGGTGTTTGTGTGCATAATACAGCCCTTCGATGCGTTGGGTGCCCATGCCGACACACAGCGTGATGACGCAATGTCGCGCAGGGGCGATATGGGTCCTCAACCCGATATATATGGATAAATGGCGATTTAGGGGAGTATGCACGACTCCCCTAGGCCAGCGAGGCGGCTTTCTCGCTGCGCCCGGCCGGCGGGATCACCCCTTCAACCGAGCCCGTCAGCGGCGACGATCGAGCTCGTATCTGATCAGATGTTTGTCGGCGGGCAGCACCGACACAGCGACACGCACTGGCATGTCGGCCCCGTCGTATCCGACTCGGACGTAGACCATGACTGGCGTGCCGAGTTCGAGTTGGAGGCGCTCGGCCTCCTCCTGGTTGGGCATACGGGCCCAGATGTCGTCGACGACGCGTATCTGCGCGTGCCCGAGTTCTTCCAGAACCCTGTTCGCCCCGCGCGCGATGTCTCCGGGCCTGGCGATCTCGGAGTCGGCGACCAGATCACGGGGGAAGTAGGAGTCGTTGGTGTTGTACGGCTGGCCGTCGACGAACCGCAGGCGGCGACGCACGACCGCCAGCTCTCCGTCGGCCAGTTCCAGCCTGCTGGCGATCTCCTCGACGGGAGAAACCGTCAGCACTTCAATGTACTGGCTCGGGGCCCGGCCTTCCTGCGCAACGGCGTAGGCGAAGGCCTCCTTCAGTTCTCCGGTGGGCTGCGGCTCCAGCTCGCGCTGCGGGTAGATGAGCAGCGGCCTGCGGTCGCGGACCACCGTGCCGCGCCTCGGCGTGCGCGTGACCAGCCCCTCGTTGACGAGCTCCCCGAGAGCCAGCCTGACGGTGTTCCTGCTCACCCCGTGGTCTTCCATGAGCTGTGCCTCGGTCGGCAGCTGCGCCCCGGGGCCGAGGACACCCGAGTAGATGGCTCGACGCAATTCCGCCGCCACCTGCTGATACAGCACCGACCTTGCCACTTTCACCCCTTTTGTTCCAACAATTTAGACGATCTGGTTCTAGCAGGCCACAACCCCTTGACCGAAGCCCCTCGACCGGCCCATCATCCATTCGTTGGTACAAATCCATCTAAAGGCCGGTGAGGGGGTGGAGGCCAAGTGTTGCCGGTTCACTCGGACACGCCGTTCCTGCCCTGGCAGGACCCCCGCGAAGCAACTCGTTTACTGCGTTACGCGTTGCGGCGCGACGGGTTCTCCCACAAGCACCAGAGCAAGGAAAAGGCGATGTCCGTGCTCTCGGTGTCGACCGAACCGACCGTGTGGTGCATAGACGGATCCTTTGTCTGGAACGAGGAGGGTGGCGCCCCCGTCACGCACCCCATCGATGACCCTGTCGGTGCGGCTCGACGCAGCACCGTTCGTCACCGGCGGCACGTGCCTTCGCACACCCCCACCGACTCCGTGCGCGAACTCGCGGCCTAGGACTCCATCCCTCGCCGGAGTCCTGGCGTCGCCGCGCACGGGGCAGGAAGCGCGTCCTGGCGGGTCCCCCACGCCCGCCAGGACGCGCCTTCCTCCGAGAGGGACCCTCTTGCGCCGCCGTACCGCCCCCGTGCCCGGAGGGCTGCGCGCCGTCCGAGCCAGGCCCGGGCCGGCGGCAGGAGTCAGCGGTCGTGACCTCGGTGTCACGTCTGTCGCCGAGTCGCTACCGCACACGTACGCCGCCACGTCCGGGTCGCCTCCATGGTTGACGCCTCAGCTTCATCATCAACCCTCACGGGCCAACCTGTAGGCACCTTCGCAATGGTGGGACTGGTGGGAATTTCCGGTACGAATCGAATGTCCGGTTCTGGACCGATCAGCGGGAGGATGTGCGCTCGGGCGAATGGGCATCCGCGTCCCCGTCCAGGGGCTCCCAGTCGAGCAGGGTCAGCCGGTCGTCGATGCGCGTGCGCACCCCTCGTACGCGCTGGCCGGGCAGCGGCTCGGGCGCGGCGCCGCGCCAGTTCCCGTGCACCAGGCAGCCGGGGACGGCGTCCAGCCGAACCATCACCACGACGTACGGCTCCTCCGAGCCCGGCAGGAAGGCCCGGCGGTTGACGATCCAGCTCTCGACCACGCCCTCGGCCGGCACCGGGAGCCACCGCCACGCCTCGCCCCGGCAGGACGGGCAGAAGGCCCGCGCCGGGAAGCGCGCGGTGCCGCAGCCGTCGCAGCGCTGCACCGCGAACCCCTCCCGCGCCAGGCGCTCCCACCACTCGGCGGAGTCGCGGTCGGGCTCGGGACGGGGACCGTGGGTCATGGGTCACGACCTCCTGAGGATCAGCGCGGAGGTGGCGGGCAGGATGTAGCCGGGCTGGGCCGTCGAGAGCGCCACCTCGGCGCCGGACACCTGGCGGTCGCCGGCCTCGCCCCGGAGCTGGGCGACCGCCTCGGTGACGTGGTTGAGGCCGTGCACGTACCCCTCCGACAGGAAACCGCCGTGGGTATTCACGGGCAGCTCGCCGTCCGGGGCCGTGGCGCCCGACTCCACGTACGGGCCGCCCTCGCCCTTGGCGCAGAAGCCGTAGTCCTCCAGTTGCACGACCACCGAGTACGTGAAGCAGTCGTAGATCTCAGCCACGTCCACGTCGCCGGGGCCGAGGCCGGCCTGCGCGTACAGGCGCGGGGCCAGGGCGGCGGCCGCGGTCACCGTGGGATCGGCCGGGCCCGTGCCCGACAGGTGGGACGTGCCGCCGCCCCAGGCCGCCGCCGAGATCAGGACGGGGTGGCGGCGCAGGTCGCGGGCGCGTTCGGCGGTGGTGACGACGACGGCGCAGGCGCCGTCGGTCTCCAGGCAGCAGTCCAGCAGGCGGAACGGCTCGGCGATCCACCTGCCGGCCAGGTAGTCCGCCAGCGTGATCGGGGTGCGCATGAGGGCCCGCGGGTTCTTGACCGCGTTGGCGCGCTGGGTGACGGCGACGCGGCCGAAGTGCTCGGGCCTGGTGCCGTACCGGAGCATGTGGGCGCGGGCGTACATGGCGTACTGCTGCGGCGGGGCGAAGTAGCCGTACGGGGCCTGGTACTGGACCTCGGGGCTGACCGGCACGCCGCGCCCGGTGCCGCCCATGCGGAACTCGGAACGGGCGTTGATCGCGCGGTAGCAGACGACGGTCTCGGCCATCCCCGTCGCCACGGCCAGGGCGGCCTGGCCGACGACGGCGTGCGAGACGCTGCCGCCGCCGAACTGGTCGAGGTGCCAGGCGAGGTCGGGCAGGCCGAGGGCCGGGGCCACCAGGGAGGGCGCGGCCGAGTCGCCGACGCGGTGGGTGGCCAGTCCGTCCACCGCGTCCGGGGGCAGGCCGGCGTCGTCGAGGGCGGCCAGGACGGCACGGCAGGCCAGGGTGAGGGTGCTGACGCCCGAGTTCTTGGTGAAGGGGGTGTAGCCGATCCCCGCTATGGCGGTCACATCCCGGAAATCAAGCAAGCGCTTGGGCACACAGAGCACGCTATGCCGACCTTTTTCACCATGTCAACCGGCGACCCGGCCACCGGACCGCGAGCGGCAACCGTGGCGGGCTCCGAGCGGGTTGACAGGGTCTCCGGAACGAGCCTAGTGTCCAAGCAAGCGCTTGGTATGTATGATGGGCGCAGTCGGTGACGAGGAGGCGGACCCCATGAGCACACACGCTGCCCGGCTCATCGCGCCGGACGGCTGTCGCGGCCTTCCGACGCCCTACCAGCGCAGCAGGACTCGTAACGGAGCCGCCATGCCGCCCGGCCCTACACAGCACAACGGCAACGGCCGCATCGACGGCCGCCGGTTCCGTCAGGTCCTCGGCAGGTTCGCGACCGGCGTGGTGGCGATCACCGCCCTCGACCCGGCGAACGACCAGCCGTGCGGCCTGGCGGCCAACTCCTTCACCTCCGTCTCGCTCGACCCGCCGCTGGTGGCCTTCTGCGTGGCCCACACCAGCACGAGCTGGCCCCGGGTGCGCGGCGCGAAGGTCGTCACCGTGAACGTGCTGGCCGAGCACCAGCAGCCGGTCTGCGCGCAGATGGCGGCCAAGGGCGGCGACAAGTTCGCCGGCCTGGCCTGGACCGGCTCCCCCGGCGGCAACCCGGTGCTCGAAGGCGCGCTGGCCTGGCTCGACTGCGTGATCGAGGCCGAGCACCCGGCCGGCGACCACATGATCGTGGTGGCCCGGGTGCTGCAGCTCGACACGCACGCCGACGGCGGCCCCCTGGTCTTCTTCCAGGGCGGCTACGGGGGATTTGTTGAGCCTTCGTGAGCAGGCCCGCGCCTGGCTGGAGGAGAGCCTGTCCGGCGAGTTCGCGCACGTCCGCGGTCTCGGCGGCCCCGGCAGGGAGCACGAGGGGCACGACCTGCGCCTGGCCTGGGAACGCCGGCTCGGCCAGGCGGGCTGGACCTGCCTGAGCTGGCCCGAGCGGTACGGCGGCCGGGCCGCCTCCCTCGACGACCAGGTCGCCTTCTACGAGGAGTACGCCAGGGCCGACGCCCCCGCCCGGGTCGGCCTGATCGGCGAGGGGCTGATCGGCCCGACCATCCTGGAGTTCGGCACCGAGGAGCAGAAGGACCGGTTCCTGCCGCCGATCCAGCGCGGCGAGGAGCTGTGGTGCCAGGGCTACTCCGAGCCCGAGGCCGGGTCCGACCTGGCGAACGTCCGGACCAGGGCGCGGCTCGAAGGCGACGAGTGGGTGATCACCGGGCAGAAGGTGTGGACGTCGCTGGCCCACGTCGCCGACTGGTGTTTCGTCCTGTGCCGTACCGAGGAGGGCTCGCAGCGGCATCGCGGGCTGTCGTACCTGCTGGTGCCGATGGGCGGGCCGGGCGTCACCGTACGCCCGATCAGGCAGCTCACCGGCACCTCCGAGTTCAACGAGGTGTTCTTCGACGGCGCGCGCACGGCTGCGGGGAACCTGCTGGGGGCGCCGGGCGAGGGCTGGCGGGTGGCCATGGCCACGCTGGGCCACGAGCGCGGCGCGTCCACGCTGGGGCAGCAGATCGGGTTCCGGCGGGAGCTGGCCGAGGTGATCGCGACCGCCCGGCGGACCGGGGCGGCCGAGGACCCGGTGCTGCGCGACCGGCTCGTCCGGTCGTGGCTGGAGCTGAGGATCATGCGACTGAACGCCCTGCGGATGCTGGGGCCCGACCCGGGCCCGGAGGTGTCGATCGCCAAGCTCTACTGGTCGGAGTGGCATCGCCGGCTGGGCGAGCTGGCGCAGGAGGTGCAGGGCAAGGCCGGGCTCGTGGCGGCGGACGGCCTGAACGACCTGCAGCGCTTGTATTTGTTCAGCCGGGCGGACACGATCTATGCCGGGTCGAGTGAGATCCAGCGGAACATCATCGCCGAGCGCACTCTTGGTCTCCCCCGCTGATTGGAGCACGGATGGCACCGCCCTATCCGAAGTCGCACGGTCTGCTCGACGGCAAGGTCACGCTGGTGACCGCCGCCGCGGGCGCGGGCATCGGCTACGCCACCGCCAGGCGCTGCGCGGAGGAGGGGGCCACGATCGTCCTGTCCGACCGGCACGAGCGCCGCCTGGCCGCCGCCGCCGAGGCGCTGACCGAGCTGACCGGCGTCAAGCCGCTGGCGGTCCCGTGCGACGTGACGTCGGAGCCGCAGGTGCTGGCGCTGTTCGACGCGGTGGTGGAGGCGCACGGCCGGCTCGACGTGGTGATCAACAACGCCGGGCTCGGCGGTACGGCCCCGCTGGCCGAGATGACCGACGAGCAGTGGCACGCGGTGCTCGACGTCACCCTCAACGGCACCATGCGCTGCACCAGGGCGGCGGTCCGGCACATGATCGGCCAGGGCTCCGGCGTGATCGTGAACAACGCCTCGGTGGCCGGCTGGCGGGCGCAGCGCGGGCAGGCGCACTACGCGGCGGCCAAGGCCGGGGTGATGGCGCTGACGAGGTGCGTCGCGCTGGAGGTCGCCGAGCACGGCGTCCGGGTGAACGCGGTGGCGCCGTCACTGGCCGTGCACCCCTTCCTGGCGAAGGTGACGAGCGAGGAGCTGCTGGCGGAGCTGGCCGCCAAGGAGGCGTTCGGGCGGTCGGCCGAGCCGTGGGAGGTGGCCAACGTGATCGTCTTCCTGGCCAGCGACTACTCCTCGTACATGACGGGCGAGACCGTCTCGGTGTCCTCGCAACATCCCTGACCTGGCCCTGTCAGGGAGAATTCGGGGTAGGCGGCGGGCATCGGGCGGGCTACCGTCCGTTGCATGGGCACACGCTCCTCCTTCCTGCTCGACGTCCTGATCAGCGAGTTCGGCGAGTCGATCAAACGGGACCCGGCCGCCTTCCGGCGCAAGTTCCGCAAGATGGCGGCCTCCCCCTTCGCCTTCTACCGGGGCAGCGCCGGCCTGTTCTACGCCGACCTGACCGGCGACTTCGCCGACGGCTCCTACCTCGACGAGCCCACGGGCCGGGTCTGGATCCACGGCGACCTGCACGCCGAGAACTTCGGCACGTACATGAACGCCTCCGGGGTGCTGGTCTTCAACGTCAACGACTTCGACGAGGCCTACGTCGGCCCCTACGTCTGGGACCTCAAGCGCTTCGCCGCCAGCGTGGCGCTGATCGGCTACGCCAAGGCGCTGTCGGACGAGACGATCAGCGCGCTGGTGACCGAGTTCGCGCGGGCGTACCTGGCCGAGCTGCACGGCATCGCGACCGGCGGCGACGACGCCATCGGCTCGCTCACCCTGGAGACCACCGGCGGCGTGCTGCACCGGGTGCTGCAGACGGCGCGGCTCAGCACGCGGGTGGCGATGCTCGACGTGGAGACCGTGATCGAGGACTACGACCGGCGCTTCGCCCTCATGGACGGCCGGGAGGCGGTCGACGCCGCGACCCGGGAGCGGGTGCTGGCGGCGTTCGAGGGCTACCTGGGGACGCTGCCCACGCCGTCCAGCCCGGTCGAGCACGTCGTCAAGGACGTGGCGCTGCGCAAGGGCGTGGGCATCGGGTCGGCGGGGCTGCCGTCGTACAACCTGCTGCTGGAGGGGCGTTCGCAGGCGCTGGAGAACGATGTCATCCTCTACATGAAGCAGGCCCAGGCGCCGGCCGTGGCCCGGTACGTCGACAACGAGAAGGCTGCCTCCTACTTCCTGCACCAGGGCCACCGCACGGCCGAGTCGCAGCGGGCGCTGCAGGCCTACGCCGATCCCTGGCTCGGGTACGCCTCGCTCGACGGGGTGGGCCAGCTCGTGGCCGAGGTGTCGCCGTACTCGGCCGACCTCGACTGGGACGACGTCAACGAGCCCGACGAGCTGCGTTCCATCATGCGCGACCTGGGACGGGCGGTGGCGCGCATGCACTCGGTGGCCGACGACGAGTCCAGCCACGACCTTGTGGACTTCTCGACGGAGGAGGCGATCGTCGCGGTCATCAACGGCGATCAATCCGGATTCATCGGCATGTTGGTGGATTTCGCCCACCGATATGGGGCACAGGCTCGTGAAGACCATCAACGGTTCGTCGACCTGTTCAGGAACGGTCGCCTGCCCGGCCTGTGAGCCCTCGCGGCGGCCGCGGAGGAGCATCGTGCGTCATCTCATTGGGCTGCTGCTGGGGACCGAGGAGGACTGGCCGGCGGCGTTCGAGACCGTGTTACGCCGGTTGGGGCCGATCAAGGGGGTGGGCGAGTTCGACGTCGAGCGCATCACGATCGAGCCGTTCGACCTGCGCGCCAAGCCACGTCACGAGCTGGTGATCGACCGGCTGGCGTACTGGTACTACCACCCCCGCGAGTGGCTGAAGAAGATCGCCATGATGGACGACGTCTATCTGCTGAACAGCCCGTTCACGTTCCAGTCGATGGAGAAGCACGCGGCCTACTGCGCGATGATGCGGCTCGGGCTCAAGGTGCCGGAGACGGTGCTGGTGCCGTACAAGAACCCGCTGGACAACTCCCGCTACGCCTACACCGCCGAGCGCTACAACCGGGCCTTCGACCTCGACGCGGTCGCCGAGCGCATCGGCTATCCGCTGTTCATGAAGCCGTACGACGGCGGCGCCTGGCGGGGCGTCTCCCGCGTCCGCGACCGCGACGAGCTGCACCGCGCCTACGACCAGAGCGGCGAGATGCTCATGCACCTCCAGCAGTCCGTCGAGGGGTACGACGCCTTCGCCAGGTCGTTGTCG
>NZ_JBSFGJ010000192.1:0-16983 GCF_053596515.1 Nonomuraea sp. NPDC001684 | reverse complement strand
CGCCCAGAACCAGATCCCACAGACACTCACCGCTTAACCTGCAGAAACAGGATCACGCGAAGATCGATTCATACACCACGTCCGTGGACGTGACCGACCGTCGCGGGACGACTGCATGATCTGCGCTTCCTGCGGGGTCAGCTGCACGCCCGGGTCACCGGTTCGCCTGTGCACGGATTTCCCGGTCGCCGGCAGCTCGCGTTCAGCGCGGCTCGCGAACGCGCGCCCATGGCGTCGAAGGCATGGAAGGCGGTCCTGACCTGGGCTCGCGCGTCGACGCTGCGGTTCTGCCTGTGTAGCCCTTCGCCGTAGATCAGCTGGGGACTTGCCCGGTGTACGGTGACGCGGGACCTTTGAGCCGCTCGATCACTTCCCGATCAGGTGCTCACCGCCCTCACCAGCGGCGGCGAACTGGTCGGCCGCGACTTCGACGGCTCGGCCGGCCAGCGCTGGTTCCTGCAGGCGTCCGATACGGCAGACAGCGTCAACGAGGTCGTGCTGCGCGGCTCGCCGGCCCCTGACTCCCGGCTGGGTGCTGTCGGACGCCACCCGGTGACCACTGCCCGTCGGCGGCAGGCTCGTCGATCGGCCCGGATCAGGGCGTCGTCGACGGCCGCTGCGCGATGACGTTCGCGATGACGTTCGCGAAGTCGTCAGCCGCCGGCGTTGTCAGGCTCGCGCCCAGGCCGTGGCCTTCTCCACGGGTGAGACGCCGTACTCGGCCTCGACCGCCGCCGCGATCAGGTGGCAGAACAGGTAGCGCTGGAGCGGTGCGAGCCCGAGTCTGGCCAGGTGGCCGTAGAGCATGTTGATGGCCAGCCGGTGACCGAGGAACCAGTCGGAGCCGAGCACCTCGTTCTTGTACCGTCCGGTGGCCAGCAGGATCTCGTGGAAGTCGATGGGGTGGAGCTGGCGCATCTCGGGTTCGGGCGCGGCGGCGTCGAGGTCGATCTTCTTGTCGCGGATGAGGGGTGCGGCCATGGCCTTCCTGCGCTCGACGTAGTCGAGCCATTCACGGACGTGCGGCGGGGTCCGGCCCTCGTCCACCTCGGCCACCCGACGGCGTACCAGGGCGCGGAGCTGCCGTTCGTGCTCGCGGTACTTGGCCTCGAAGCCGGCGCGCACGCCGTCGCGGTCCACGCAGTAGGAGGCGAAGGCGTCGGCGTGGGAGCGGAAGGACATGTACCCGCGCGAGATCGGGGGCACGCTGGTGTGCGCGAAGGCGATCATCAGGTCGAGGCTGAGCTGGAAGAGTGACAGCTCGCCCCGGCGGATGGCGGCCAGCGTCCCGAACGCCATCCGGGTGCTCTCGGCGTGGTAGGAGTCGAGCAGGTCGCGCAGGGCGGGGCTGCCGAGCACGTGCAGGCGGTCCTCGTACGGTTCGGTCTGCAGCGTGTTGTCCGGATACCACGGCCGCAGCGGCCCGTGGTCGCTTTCCCGGACGGCGAGCGCCCGGTGTGCCTGCTCCAGCGCGACCTCGTCCAGAACCGCCCGGGAGGGGTGTTCGCGCAGGTATCGGCCGAGCCGGTCGGTGGCCAGCGGCAGGACGTCCGCGTGCCAGGCGTCGTCGGGGGCCTGGAGGTTGAGTCGCAGGTGCGGCCCGCGCCGCCAATGACGCACGAAGTACGGTTGCCGCACCCGCTCCCCCAGCTCCTCCAGCAGCGGTCGCACGGCGTCGAGGATCAGGCCGTCCTGGTCGGTCTGGTAGTAGCGGATCTGGATGCTGTGCCAGGGGGTCGTGAGGTCGTTCACCGGTGCTCCAGTTCGCGGTAGGTGGTGCCGACGAGGTGACGCAGGTGCGACTCGTGCCCGCCCGGCAGGCCGAGCCGGTTGCACAGCAGGTGGACGCAGCGCAAAAGGAGGATCAGCAGGTCGCCGCGCGGCCGGGTGACGCCGGAGGGGACGAAGGTGGATTGTGCGGGTTCCGGATTGAATCGGCCGGTGGCCTGGAGGTCCAGGACGCGATGGCGCAGGGCGTCGATCGAGCGCCACCACGCGCCGAGCGGATCACCGGCGCGGGGGTGTTCCTCGCCGCCGGCGATGCGGTGGCTGCGCTGGAGCTGCGCGGCGAGCGCGGCCCGCTGCCCATCGGAAGGCCCTGGCTGGTCGGACGGTTCTCCAGGGGCGGAGCGACGGTCGCGGGTGGTGGGGAGCGTACGGGCGAGGCGGGCGGGGTCCGGTTCCCAGGCGGCAAGGGCGAGCATCAGGGCGGCGAGGGCGAACCCGGCCTGGCGTCCGGTCCCGATCTCGCCCTCCAGCAGGGCGAGCGCGATGCGGCTGGAGTCGTGGAAGTGCCGCTCGGCGGCCTCGACCGCCTCCGGCCCGCCGTACGTCCCGTATTCGGGGCGGTACGCGATGGCCTCCACGCCGTCGCGGGCGCGTACCCGCCGGTCGTAGTGGAGGAGGTGCTCGGCTCTGGCGTACCGTTCGGCCGTTGCGGCGTACTGGCCGGGGTCCCAGGAGGCCGGCGAGGGGTGGGCGGCGAGGTGCCGTTCCAGCGCCGCCGTGGCCCGCTCGGCCACCTCCTCGGGGCGGGCGGACGGCAGGAGCCGCAGCCGCAGATGCGGCCCGCCCTCCCAGTAGCGCAGGAAGAAGTAGCCCGTCAGCAGGCCGTCGGCGGCAAGCTCGCGAACCAGCCCGCCGACCGTCTGGACGATCAGCCGGTCGGTGCCGCCGTAATGGAAGGCGTGCAACGAGATCCACGGCTCAGCCATCGCCCACCTCCACCACGTACTCCGTGACGTGGCCGTCGCCCGGCTCGGGCAGCACCTCCTGGAACGCCGTACAGGTGCCGCTGTCGCCGAGCTGCCGGTCGAAGGCGGCGACCAGGGAAGGGTCGGCCAGGTCCAGGAAGGTCGGTTTGGCCAGCCGTGCCGTACGCATGGGGTCCTGTCCCCAGGTGCCCGGGTCCAGGGAGAAGACGAAGCAGCGGGGCGGGATGCCGGACGCGGCGAACCAGCGGGCCAGCGCCAGCAGGTGCTCGGTCTCGGGCTCGCCGGGCCGGCGTCGCGGGACGTCGGTCGTGGCTGCGTACCAGGTGGCGCGGGCCACGACGACCTGCCCCAGCCACACCCTGGACCTGCTCACGACCGCTTCAGGCGGCTGACGTGGCGGCTCGGCGAACAACGCCCAGGTCGGCACAGAGACGCTGGGCTGGTCGCCGAACAGGTGCAGCAGCAGCCGGGCCGTACGCGGCAGGAACGGCGTGGCGATCAAGCCCGTGTGGCGGGGCAGGACGCGGCGGCCGTCGGCGGCGCGTACCAGCTCAAGCTCCCCGGTGGCGGGGTCGTGGCGGACGGCCAGCTCGCCCAGAGTGAGGCGCGCGCCGGGCGGCCGGTCGGAGACCGCGCCCGGATAGCTCAGCTCGTGGACGGTCGTGGCCGAGCGGAGGTTGACGTTGTGACCGAACAACCCGGTCATCTCAACCGGAATCCCGCCATCCTCGGGTTCGGCGGGATTCGGCTCGTCCATGAGACCTGCGACCGTCAGGAGCCGGTGGACCCGGCTGCGCGCGGCGCCATGACCGGCCGCCACGCTGTTGAGCACCAGCCGCACGGGCCCGTCCCCCGGCAGCACCTGCACGTAGCACGCCAGCGAGCGCACCGGCCGGGCGCTGCCCGGCCGCCCGGACAGCCAGTCGGCCAGCGTCTCCGGCTGCTCGTGCAACACGCTCAGGGTACGGTCGCGGAACCGCCGCAACTCGACCGCCGCGGGCAGGGTGCTCACACTCTCCGCCGCCGCGCCACCGCGATGGAGCAGAGCGTGCAGCGCCCGGCCCTCGGGGGTGGCGAGCTGCGCGGCCAGCGTACGGTGGAACCGGACGAACGGGACCTGCGCCCCGGCGCCGGACGCCCGCACGAAGAGGTCGGCGGCCAACAGCCGGATCTCGTTGTCACGCTGGAAGACTCCCAGCAGCTCGCGGAGCAGGTGAAGGTCGTCCAGGGCGGCCCGCCAGGCCTCCTCTCCCAGGCGCATGACGGGCGAGGCGAAGACGGCGTTGTCGCGGAAGAGGTTCTTGTCCGGGAGCTTCGTGCCGGACGGGGCCAGTCGGCGCAGTGCGCCGCGGACCTCGTGCTGGAAAGCCAGTTGCTCGCTCAGTCCCGCCACGCCGGGGTGGCGGTCCAGCGCCCGCGCGAACGCGGTGAGCGCGTCGGCGGCGGGATGCGGCGCCAGCCCCCGGGCCAGATCGGCCAGATGGGAGTCGGACTGGTCGGCGACCGGCGCGCAGGTCTCCAGCACCTCCAGCTCGATCAGCCGGGCGAGCGTGGCCGGCGGGACAAGCCGCCGCGCCTCACCGAGCGTCGGGGCGCCGGCCAGGGAGCTCAGGAGCGCGCGCAGTGGCGGCGTGGCCCGGACGCCCCGGTAGGCGTCCTCGGTACGGCTGAGCCACCACAGGCGGTCGCCGTCCTCGCTCAGGCCGGCGTTGGGCCTGACCAGGAATCGGGTCGCGAGGTCGTCGTCGGTCGCGGCCAGGTCACCGAGCAGCCTGCGCAGCAGCCACAGGTCGGGCTCGGCCGCGCTGCGCCAGTTCTCCTCGCCTGTCACGGCGATCGGTTCCGGCCCGGGGTCCCAGTACCCGAGCCCCATCATGGTGAACGTCGAGTACGGGCTCGTCTTGGCCGCCACCCGCGCGAGATATCGGCTCAGTCGCAGGTCCAGCCGCCGGGACGGCCCGGCGCCGGGAGAATCGAGCCAGCGTCGCAGCGCCTCGGCCAGTGACGGGCTCGCCTGGACCAGGCCATGGGTGAAGACATCGGCCGAAGCCCATTTACGAAGGTTGCGGTGCCTGTCCTGGCGTTCCTCCTCCAGGACGGCGGGCAGCGAAGCCCGCAGCCGCTCGCTCGCCCGCGACGCCTCCAGCCACCGCCGAAGCCGCCGCTCCAGCTCGGCCGGAAGGTCGGCCGAGCCGGCGAACGCCGCGGGGCGGCGTCCGTTGTACAGCGCCCGGCGGAGTGCGACCAGGCGGGACCTCGCCCGCCCCGAAGGGACGTCCGCGATGCACGGCTCCAGGGCGAGCGCGAGCTCGCGCCCCTCAGCGGACAGGCGAGCCTGCCCCTTGAGGATCTCCTGGACGGTCCGCCAGGTCCGTTCGCACCGCAGATCGTCCAGGACGGCCGCGGGCAGGGCGGCGACTCTGACCACCACGGTCTGCGAACGCCGGCGCCAGATCGCCATGCGGATTCCGCCGCGCTAGATGAGCCAGCTCTTGCCCGACGTACAGCCCGAAGCGCCGATCTCGGTGTTGCCCAGCCCCATGGCCACGGCCTCGACGAGCACCTCGGAGCCGGGGAGTTCCACGGTGGCGACGTCCAGCGCGTCCAGGTCAAGGACTTCTTCGTGCAGGTCCATGCTGCCTCCGTTTCGTTCGGGCGCAGGTGCGCCACGACACTTCTGCCAAGAGAACACGCAAAACAGCCCATGTCCACACTGCATGACATATCGGGCATGACGGCGCCTCCCCCATGCGGTGCCGGGAATCAAAGCCCCGCCCGTGCCGGCTGCCGGCGTCGCGTCCCCGTCGGAGTGGTTCTTCCAGCCGTCCGGCGGTCAGGCGCGTACGCGGCTCCACGAGGCGTCGTTGTCGACCCGCGCCTGCTCGCGGCGGTCGGGCGTGACACAGACCCGGTCACCGATGAACGCTTCCCGCCACACGTATCCCGCGACACAGGTCTTGGGCCCGTAGGGGCCGTCGGTCCAGCGGCCGGAGGCGGCGGCGTTGTCGTCCAGCGTCTGGTAACGGGTGGTGAGCGGGACGCAGACGTAGTCGGAGTCGTCGGCCATCCGCCACACGTAGTCGTCCTGGCAGGCGTTCGGTCCCCAGACGTGCTTGGCGGTGTTCAGCCGGTTGGGCGCATCAGCGGTGTCGCGATCGGTCTGCGCCTTGACCTCGCGGGTGACGCAAGCGGCGTCCATGATGGTGATCCCGCGGAAGACGTAGCCCGTCCGGCAGGAGCCGTCGCCCTCGTGGCGGCCGTTCTGGTTCGCGTTGTCGTCGGCGGCCTGGTCACGAGCGGCGGCGGTGACACAGACGTCGTCGCCGGCGATGGCGTTGCGCGGGACGAAGCCGAACCGGCACTTGGTGGTCAGGTCGGTGGTGACGGTGACGGTGGCCGCGTCCTCGGTCATGGAGTCGAGGCGGATCCGCACCCCGTCCTGGTCGTAGACGCCGGCTGCGGCTCGGGTCCCCTGTTCTCCGCGCTGCGCGATCGAGGCGCCATCGTGACCGGCATCGACGCGAGCGCCGGGATGCTGGAGCTGGCCCGACGGCGGCTGGGCGACGACGCGGATCTGCGGGTCGCCGACCTGGCCAGCCCGCTGCCCTTTCCCGATGGCGCCTTCGACGAGGGTCATAGCGTCCCTGGTGCTGCACTATCTGGGGGACTGGGGACCGACGCTGGCCGAAGCGCCGACACCACGGCGAATGACGCGGATCAGCTCGTGCTATCCGCGGCATGCGCGGACGGGTTGTCCTTGCGAAGACCATTGGTGCCCGGCTTGCTCCGATGATGGACTGACGTCCCGCCGTGAGTCTGCCGCGTGACGGAGGTAGTGGTTGTGACGGAATATGACGTGCTTGCCGAGGTGTACGAATGGCTCATCTCGGATGCAAAGTTGCCTCCCGCCGAGTTCGCTGCGTCGTTCGATGACGTCCTCGGTCTCCTGCCGTCGCACGCTCACGTCCTCGACTGTTCGTGCGGAACCGGACAGTTGGCGGTTGGCCTCGCCGGCCGTGGCATGCAGGTCGTCGCAACTGACGCCAGCGAAGCGATGGTTCGCCGGACTGCAGAGCTGGCTGAGGAGTTCGGGGCCTCCGTCCGGGCCATGCGGGCGAACTGGGAAGAGTTGCCCGACCATTTCGAGGACGACACGTTCGACATGGTGTTCTGCGTGGGCAACTCGCTTCACCATGCCGTGAGCGCGACAGGCAGGGGTGCTGCTCTGGAGTCGATGTCACGGCTTCTGCGCCCTGGCGGGCGCTTGGTGCTCACATCCCGTACTTGGGAACTCGTGAGGGCCAGAGGTTCCCGGCTGGACATCAGCGACCGACTCGTCCGCCGGAACGGTCGCGATGCCGTCGTGGTCTACCGCTGGGAGATTGCGCCGCACTGGGAGCAGGAGCACCACATCGAGATTGCGATCGCGCAAGTTGATGCGACTGGGCTGGTTCTTGTCCGCTCGGAACTGCTGTCCTGCTGGCCCTACCGGTACGAGGAACTCGAAGTCGAGCTGCACCGGGTCGGACTCCGGACGGAAGTGAGCACGTTCGATCTTGAGGCCGAGAACTACATGGTGGTCGCGAGCAAGGTATAGACACCGGGCTCTCAGTCCCCGGTCGGACCGCGCTGTTGCTCGCAGGACGCTTGCGCCCTCTCATCGGTGCGGGTCAAGCGGTCAACGCAACGCCTTGCAAGTACTTCGAGACCCGCAGCCGGACCGAAGAATGGGCCCAGGGCGGGCAGGCCGTCCAGATGAGGTTCTGGCACCGGCCGCTGCACGCGATGACCGAAGCCTTCACCGCCGGGGGCTTCGCATCAGCGTCATCAGCGAACCGCCGTTTGTGCCGGAAGCCCGCGAACTGTTCCGCGAGGAGCTCAGCAGGATCCCCGGTATGAGGTTCCTGAGCTTCCTGTTCTTCGTTCTGGAAGCCGGCCAACGGCGCTTCGTAACGATCGATCCCGGTGACTGAGCGTTTCAGCGGGCGATTCCGCAACCGAAGCGCTCAGTCAAGATCCGTTGCGAAGCTGAACGCCCCCAGCGCCCGAATCGGTCGCGCGCTCGGTCTGCGGTCTGGTTCGCATCACGACGGTGTTGAGCAGATGGGATCGGGCGCCGATGAGAAATGGCGCCGACAGTCGTCTAAGTAGACGTCCGGTGAGAACGCGCTGCGCGCATCAAGGGAGAGCAACGAGATGAGACCACTTCGATACTCGATCAACGTCACGCTCGACGGCTGCTGCCATCACGAGGCAGGGCTCCCCCCGGACGAGGAGTCGATGCGTTACTGGACCGCTGAGATGGAGCGAGCCGATGCCCTGCTATTCGGCCGGGTGACCTACGAGATGATGGAGTCGGCGTGGCGGAAGCCGGCCACGGACACGTGGCCCGACTGGATGGATGAGTGGCGGATCCCGTTCGCCGAGACCATCGACCGGGCGAAGAAGTACGTCGTGTCGAGCACCCTGAGCGCGGTTGATTGGAATGCCGAGCTGGTGCGAGGCGACTTCGGGCAGGCGGTTCAGCGGCTCAAGCAGGAATCAGGCGAGGGCCTGTGGGTGGGTGGCGTGACGCTCCCCCTGGCGTTGGCAGATCTGGGACTGATCGACGAGTACGAGTTCCTTGTGCAGCCGGTCCTTGCCGGACACGGGCCGACGTTGCTCGCTGGTCTGCGTGAGCGCATCCAGCTCGAGCCCGTGGACCGCCGTGAGTTCCGGTCGGGGGCGGTCGCCCTGCGATACCGGCCCTCGCGAGCTACGGGTTGACGTGATTCATCCTGGCACGTTGGCCGCTCCCTCGCGACGGGGCGGGCGCTGGAGACGTCCTCGTGGCGCGCGGCGGCCTCGGGGATCGTGAAGATGCTGGCCGAGGCGATCGAGTTAGGCGCCAACCCCGAGGACGGGGACGTGCCAGGGGGGACGGGTCTCGCTCGGCTCACACCCCGGCCGGTGATCGCTACCTTGCCAGATGGCGAAGGCTATTCCCCCCAGGGCATGAGCGCCGTTCGCTCGCTACGCCGTTCGCACCGTATTGGACCAACAGGTTCAGGTCGGCTCATCCACTCGGCGGTGGAGCCCGTCGAACATGACGGCCAGAAGTCGATCACGATGTGCGGGGGTCCGCTCCGCCGCCCAGGCGACTGAAGCGATCAGGGAGAAAAGGGCAGAAGCGTCAATATCGGGGCGGATCGTCCCCGCGTGCTGGGCTCTGTCCAGGAGTTGCGCCCCGGCGGCCTTGACGGCCTGACAGGTGGCGTGGAGTTCGGACGCGGGGTCGGCGAGGCTGTCCACGAGGGCGTCGACCAGGCCGCGATAGGCCATGGCGTGCTCGACGGCGGCCGTCGTCCAGGTGATCAGGGCCCTGCTCGGGGACGGTGAGGCGAGCAGCTCGTCCGAGCGCGCCCGCAAGCCGCGCAGGCTGTCGCCCAGCAGCGCCTCCAGCAGTGCCTGGCGGGTCGGGAAGTGCCGGTAGAGGGTCACGTTGCCGACGCCGGCGGTGCGCGCGATGTCGTTCAGCGACGCGCCGACGCCGTGTTCGGCGAACGCCGCCCGGGCGGTCGTCAGGAGCCGCTCGTAATTGCGTCGCGCGTCTTTGCGCCCTACGGGCCGGGCCCGCGTCGACCGATCCGCCACCGGAACCCTCCACACATTTGCCAAAACGAGGAAGCTCCTCATATCTTAGCCCACCGAAAGCGAGGAGGTTCCTCGTTTATTGTGGACACCATTCCGAGGAGTGCCATGACCGAGCACAGCACGCACGCGGTGAGAACGGGCCCCGGGCCGGCCGGCGCCGCCGCCGCCCACCAGCGCCACCCCGGCCTGGTGCTCGCCATCGTGCTGACCTGCCAGACGATGTTCATCCTGGACACCAACGTGGTGAACATCGCCCTCCCCGACATCCAGCACGACCTCGGCTTCTCCGCGGCCGGCCTGTCCTGGGTGCTCAACGCCTACATGCTGGCCTTCGGCGGTCTGCTGCTGCTCGGCGGTCGCGTGGGCGACATCGTCGGCCAGCGGCGGGCGCTCGTCGGCGGAGTGGCCGTCTTCACCCTCGCCTCACTGGCCGGAGGGCTGGCCACCTCGGCCGGGATGCTGCTGGCGGCCCGTGCCGGTCAGGGGATCGGCGCCGCCGTCGCCGCACCGACCGTGCTCGCGCTGATCACCGTGGGCTTTCCTGACGCCGCGCGCCGGGCGCGGGCACTGGGGGCTTACGCGGCGGTCTCCGGTTCCGGCGCCGCGATCGGCCTCATCGCCGGCGGCATGCTCACCGACTGGATCTCCTGGCGGTGGGTGCTGTTCATCAACGTGCCGATCGGCGTCGTCCTGCTGATCCTGACCCCGCTGTTCGTCACCGAGACCGACCGCCACCCGGGCCGCTTCGACCTGGCGGGTTCGCTGACCTCGACACTCGGCATGACCGCGCTCGTCTACGGCTTCATCCGCGCCGCCGAGCAGGGCTTCGGTGACGTGGTCACGCTCGGCGCGCTCGGCGTGGCCGCCGTCCTGCTGGTCCTGTTCGTGGCCGTCGAGTCCCGTGCCCGGCAGCCGATCGTGCCGCTGCGGCTGTTCGCCGACCGCAACCGCGCCGGCGGCTACGTCGTGCTGCTGTTCGTGCTGGCCGCGGGCAACGGCATGTTCTTCTTTCTCACCCAGTTCCTGCAGCAGGTCCGCGGATACAGCCCGTTGCAGGCGGGCTTCGCCTTCGTGCCGCTGGCCCTGGTGATCCTGGCCTCTTCGGGAGCGGCGGCCCGGCTGCTGCCGCGCCTGGGCGCCAAGACGCTGATCGCCGCCGGCGCCGGGGCGATCAGCCTGGCCCTGCTGTGGATGACGCGGCTGACGCCGCAGAGCGACTACGCCTCCGCGCTGCTCGGCCCGATGATGATCGCCGGTCTCGGCATGGGCGCCTTGCTGGTGGGAGCCACCACCGTGTTGTCCTCCGGCGTCCAGGCGCGGGACGCCGGCGCCGCCTCGGGCCTGCTCAACGTCATGCAGCAGATCGGCGGCGCGCTGGGGCTGGCCATCCTCGTCACGGTGTTCGGCGCGGCCACGCGCGCTTCGCGCGGACCGTCCCACCAGGTCCTCACCGAGGGGGTCACCGCGGCCTTCACCGTCGCCGCCGTGTTCACCGCCGCCGCGATCCTCCTGGCCCTGACCATGAAGACCCGTCCGGCTCCCGCGGCCGTGCCTGAGGCGCCGTAGGCCCTCCAGCCTCCCCCGGCCGAGCCCCGCTACCCGGACGGCAACGAGGACGTGTGGGACATCCTCGTGGGCGGCGCGACCGTCGCGATCGTCGCCCTCACCGACGATGAGCAGGTGGTGCTGGCCCGGCAGTACCGGCCGGGGCCCGGACGCGTACTCCTGGAGCTGCCGGGCGGAAACGCGGACGGCGACGAGCCCGTCGAGGTCGCGGCGGCGCGGGAACTGCTGGAGGAGACCGGCTACGAAGCTGCGACGCTCGAAGTGGTCATGCGGACCTTTCTGGCGTCGTACGCCTCACATCGCCGCCACGCGGTCCTGGCCCGCGGGTGCCGGAAGGTCGCCGAGCCGAGACTGGACGACGGCGAGTTCATCGAGACCGTGCTCATGCCGATCGGCGCGTTCGTCCAGCACGTGCTCAGCGGGCAGATGACCGACACCGACCTCGCCTTCGCGGGGCTGGTCGCCGCCGGCTACCTGAAGCCGTGAGCACGGCCGAGCGCCTTTACAATGTAGATTAAATCCGGGCATCGGCGACACACCGGCCCGCAACCCGCTCTCCCCCACACTCACCGCTTAACCTGCAGAAACACACCCGGGGAAGAACGGAGCCGCCCGACATGCCTGTCGCCCCGCCCGGACCCGGCCGTACCGCCGAGCAGATCCTCGCCGACACGGCGCGGATCACCGATCCGGCGCTCATGCGCGCGGTGAACTGCCTGCCCTCACCGCTGCGGGAGAGTGCGTACTACCACTACGGCTGGGCCGGCCGGGACGGCGGGCCGGCCACCGGTGTCCGCGGCGGAACCGGACGCAAGGGCATCGCCTTCACCCTGCTGTGCGCCGGCATCGACGGCGGCCCGGTCGAACGCGGCCTGCCCGCCGTCGTCGCCGGCAACCTCCTCATGAACGTGGCCACCCTCCACGACGACATCGTCGACCTGGAGGCCCGGCGTCGCGGCCGGCCCACCGTCCTGGCGGCCTACACCGCCGGGCACGCCATCATGGCCGGTGACGCCCTGCTGGCCCTGGCCTTCTCCCACCTGGGCGAGCACCCGCACCCCCGGACCCAGCAGGCGCTGCGGACGATGCGCGCGGGCTGGCTCCAGCTGTGCGCGGGCCAGGTCCGCGACGAGGAGCACGAGGGCCGCTGCGAGACCAGCCTCGACCAGGCCGTCTCCGTGCAGGCGGCCAAGACCGCCGAGGGCGTGCGCGCGGTGTGCTGCCTGCCCGCCCTGCTGACGGACGCCTCCGGCGCGCAGGTGGAGGCCGTCGGCCGGTTCGGGTTCCATCTCGGCATGGCCGTGCAGTACCACAACGATCTGTCGGACCTGTGGCCGGCGGAGCAGCTCAGCCGGTCCCGCTACGGTGACGTCCGTCGTCGCAAGATCACGCCCACGGTCGCGGCGTGCCTGGAATCAGGGCACCGCGACAGCGGGCGGCTCGCCGCGTTCTACCAAGGGGACGGCGAGCCCGCCGAGGAGGGGCTGGCCGCCGTCGCGGACCTGATCGACCGGTGCGGCGGCCGCGCCTGGACCCGTGAACAGAACCGCGCGCACCTGCGCCTGGCCCTCCGGAGCCTCCAGGAAGCCGACCCGCCGCCGGCCGTCTACCGCGACGCGGTCACCCTCGCCGGCATCTACCTGGTGGGCGATGCCGGCCCCCCCCGCCCACCAGTGAGCCGTTCCGGCTGATCCAGGGGCGGAGCCGTCAGTGCGGCACGTCCAGACCGGCGCTGCGGGCCGCGTCCATCGCCGCGGTGACGAACTGCTCGTAGGTTCCCATGCCGTTCTTCAGGCCGAACAGGTCGGTCTGCCGGTACTCCACGACCACGTGCGTCGCCTTGTACGGCGTCGTCTTCTGCCCCATGGAGTACGTGAACCACTCCGCCGGCCGTCCGGGGAAGGGCTCGTGGGCGGGGTAGCCGCGCGGCGGGGACATCGCGTCGTAGGCGATGCCGCGCGGGCCGTCGCCGCTCATGTGCAGGGCCAGCGTCTCGTCGCCCTGGCCCGGGTCGCCGGCCTGGATCGAGCGCAGCCACCAGAAGAGGCTGAGCTGGTTGTCGTACGTCTGCCGCCCGCCCAGACCGTACGGCCGGGGGCACACCCGGGAATTCTTGTCCCCGTCGGACAGGGCGTTGACCATGGCGTCGAAGGCGGACCGTTCCACCTCCGTCAGCGCGTTCATGTAGACCGAGCGCAGGTTCGTGCGCGGCAGCAGCGCGAAGCCCGCCTTCGGCCCGTCGCCGGAGGTGAGGTTCTGATGGGCGAAGACCCACAGCATGTACTGGATCAGTGTGACGAACCCGATGAGGTTGGCCGTCTGGTGGCGTCCCTTCAGCCATGCGCCCACCCGGGCGCTGGGGTCGAAGCCGAGCACCCCCAGCCGGGCGGGCAGCTCGGCCAGCGGCACGTCCAGGGTGGCCTGAGCCGTGCCGTGGACGAGGTCCCTGCCGGCGGTCAAGGCCAGCACGTCGCCCTTGGCGTAGACGGGCGTCATCACCGGGTTGCCGGCGGAGTCGAAGTCGCACCGCTTGATGGGCGCGGCCAGGGACACGGTGATGATGTTGCCCACGTTGGTGCCCGGCACGAAGCGCAGCCCGTCGGTCGGCTGGACGTCGTCGTAAGTCTTGAGGTGCCCTTGGGCCACGCGCACGGCCTGCGTCTTGGCGCTCGTCCGGGCCCTGCTCGATCGCCGGGTGCCGGTCGTCGCCTCGTCCTCCTGCTCGTCGGACCGCAGGAACGTGGCGGGAAGCTTGGTGGTGTCGGGTGAACGGCCCGTCAGCAGGCTGATCAGCTCGCCGATGAAGACGAGCTGACGGCGCAGGGCGGCCCACGTCGTCACCGAGTCGGTGATGATCTCGACGTCGCCGCCGTCGGACTCGACGGCGATCCCGGGGTCCTGCCAGTAGCAGACGCGTCCCTTGGACGGCAGGGCGTCCTCGGTCTGCCAGCCGTCCTTGGAATCCGCCAGAAACCTCAGCTCGTTGCGCTGGAACTGCCATTCGAACCCGATCCTGGGCATGGGCGCCTCCTGGGGGATGTGTGTGGCTGCCCCTCCCGAGCAGGTCCGGCGTGCCTCAGATACGTGCTGACGGTGGAGTTCCTTCTGTCACCGGCTCCGGCCTGAATGGCCATAAATCCCGATTTTTCCGCCTATTTACCTCGATATTGACCTGCTGTGGTTCATCAACTCAAATGCAGGTGACCCCGTCCATCGCCCGCCGGCGCAAGAGGAGCGATTCCATGAGACGCAATGCCGTGTTAGCCCTGGTCACGAGTGCCGTCTGTGTGCTCGTGGCCACTTCGGTCCCCGGCCCGGCGAACGCCTCCAAAGGCGATCCCGCCGACCTCCTGGTGAAGTCCAGGCCCGCACTGCTGCACAGCTCGCCCGAGGACGCGTACGTACGGCAGGCCCCGATCGAAGGGCAGAACGGGCTGCGCTACACGCCCTACACCCGCACGTACGCGGGGCTGCCCGTCTACGGCGGCGACTTCGTCGTGGTCAGCGCCGCCACCGGCGAGGTCCTGAGCACCTCCGTCTCCCAGGACAGCCCTCTGGACGTGGCCACCACGCCCAGGCTCGGCGCCGCCGAAGCAGTCCGCGTGGCCAGGAGCCAGCTGCCCCAGGTCTCCTCGATCGCCGCGCCCCGGCTGGTGGTCATGGCTGAGGGACGCGGCCGGCTGGCCTACGAGGTGCTCGTCCACGGCGCCGTCGGCGGCAGGGAGAGCAGGCTGCACGTCTTCGTCGACGCGCTGACCGGCGCGGTCGTCCTGAAGTCCGACGAGGTCAAGGCGGGGGTGGGCAACAGCTACTACAACGGCAACCCGGTCACCATCGGCACCATGTCGACCGGCTCCTCCTTCGCCATGATCGACCCGGTGCGGCGGAACGTGCGCTGCGGCGGCCCGAACGGCTCCGCCTTCACCGGGCCCGACGACTACTGGGGCAACGGCAGCGGCACCAACCTCGAGACCGCCTGCGTCGACACGCTCTTCGCGATCGACACCGAATGGGACATGCTCAAGACCTGGCTGGGACGCTCCGGCTTCAACGGCGCCGGCGACGGCTACCCCGCCCGCGTCGGCCTGAACGACGTCAACGCCTACTGGAACGGCGTCTACACCGTCTTCGGCCACACCTCCGACAACCTGCGCCAGCTCACCGCGATGGACGTCGTGGCGCACGAGTACGGCCACATCGTCTTCGCCACCACGCCCGGCATCGACCTCGGCGACAACGAGAAGGCCATACTCAACGAGTCCACCGGCGACATCTTCGGCGCGCTGACCGAGCAGTACGCCAACGAGCCCGCCACCCTCGACCCGCCGGACTACACCGTCGGCGAGGAGGTCAACGTCGACGGAACCGGCCCGATCCGCTACATGTACAAGCCGTCGCTGATCCCCGGTCACCCCGACTGCTACAGCAGCGCGGTGCCGTCGATGCCGCCCCAGGTCGGGGCCGGCGTGCAGAACCACTGGTTCTACCTGCTGGCCGAGGGCAGCAACCCGACGAACGGCCAGCCGCCCAGCCCGACCTGCGACTCCTCCTCCATCGTCGGGCTCGGCGCGCGCAAGGCGGGCCAGATCTACATGGGCACGCTGCTGCGCAAGACCTCCGCCTGGCCGCACACCATGGCCCGCCGCGCCTCGCTGCAGGCGGCCCTGGACATGTTCCCCTCGTCGTGCCTGGAGTACAACACGGTCAAGGCCGCGTGGAACGCCGTCCGCGTGCCCGCGCGGGCCGGCGAGCCGTACACGTGCGACTTCTCGGTCGCGGTCAACCCCGCCGCGGCGACCGTGCAGCCCGGCCAGACCGTGAGCGTCACCGTCGGCAGCGCCGTCGTCTCGGGCGCCCCGCAGCAGATCTCGCTGTACGCCAGGGGGCTTCCGGCGGGCATGACGGCGTCCTTCAGCCCGTCGAGCATCACCACCGGCGCCACCTCCACGCTGACCGTCACGGTCGGCGCGAGCACGCCGTCCGGGACCTATCCGATCACGGTGCTGGGCGACGGCGTCGCCCTCGACCACACAGCCACCCTCACCCTGACCGTGGCCCCATGAGCCGATGACGCCTCAGCCGGGCTGTGCCCGGCTGAGGTTGCGGCGGCCGCGCAGGCAAGCGCTACAGATCGCCCAACGCTGACAGAACCCGCCCGATCCAGGCGAACAACCGCAGGATCTGACGGAAGGGCCAGACCGCCGCCCAGAAGACCGGTTCGAGCCACCGGAACGGGCCGAGGAGGAGTGCCATGGCCATCATGACCGCGTCCGGATCCAGCGACCGCAGGACCCAGCACCACCCTCGATGCCCCCACCTGCGGTGCAGCACCAGGGACACCAGTACGGGCGGCAGCGTCAGGGCCGCCGCGACCGCGAGCGCGGACGGTCCCGGCAGCCAGATCCCGGCCGCGACCCACAGCAGCCCGTACACCCCCCACGAGAAGGCCAGACCGCCCAGCAGCCGGCCTCTTCCGCCTGCCGACCGGACGTGCCGCGCCAGGCAGGCGGGCAGGCGCACGCACACGTCGGGCAGCGAGGTGTCGAGCGGGAGCACCGGCCGCTCGGCCTCGGACGGCTCGTCCGTCCCGGACGGGCCTTCCCTGCGGCTGAGCGGATGAAGAGCATCGTTCACCCGCCCTGATCTACCAGCGCCGTCTTGTGATCCACTGGTGGTCACTGGTCACGCCAGACATGACGGTGGGTGGCTTCGGGGTAGGGGAAGGGCGGGGGCTCGGGGGAGGCGGAAGATGGCTGGACGGATCGTGGCGGGCGTGGACGGCTCGCCGCCCTCGATGGCGGCCGTCGAGTGGGCCGCGGCGGACGCCCGCAGGCGCTCGCTGGCGCTGCGGCTGGTGCACGTGTGCGAGCCGTGGACAGGCGACGTCGGGACGGCCGAGTACTGCGCCGGGATGCTGGAAGCGGCGGCGGACCGGGCGCGCGGCCTGGTCCCCGGCGTGGAGGTCGGCACGGAGATCCTGCCCGGTCCGGTGGTGGACGACCTGGTGCGGGAGTCGGCGCAGGCCGACAGCCTGGTGCTGGGCAGCAGAGGGCGGGGCGGTTTCGCCGGG
>NZ_JBSFGJ010000191.1:0-17008 GCF_053596515.1 Nonomuraea sp. NPDC001684 | reverse complement strand
GCCGCCGGCTGGACCTGGCGGTCAGCCTGGTCAGCCGGCCCCGGATCCTGTTCCTCGACGAGCCGACGACCGGCCTCGACCCGCGAGCCCGCGGCGACCTGTGGGACGTGGTCAGGGAGCTGGTCGCGGACGGGGTGACGGTCCTGCTGACCACCCAGTACCTGGAGGAGGCCGACCAGCTCGCCGACGACCTGCTCGTCATCGACCGCGGCCGGGTGGCGGCGAGCGGCACGCCGGCCGAGCTCAAGTCGCTGGCCGGCGGCCACCGGCTGGACGTCCGGCCGCTGCACGCCGCCGACCTGGAGAAGGCCGGCTCGATCCTCGGCGCCACGGCCGTGGACGGGCTGCTCAGCGTGCCCGTGCACGACCTGGCCGCGCCGCCCGACCTGCTCAGGCGGCTGGACGACGCCGGGATCGTGCTGGCCGAGCACGCCCTGCGCCTGCCCTCCCTCGACGACGTCTTCCGCACACTCACCGGAGCAAGCTCATGACCACCGCGCTCTCCCAAGGGCTGACGCTCGCCTGGCGCAGCCTGATCCCGTTGAAGAACAACCCCGGCCAGCTCGCCGGGCTGCTGCTCCAGCCCGTCTTCATGATCGTCATCTTCGTCTACCTGTTCGGCGGGGCGGCCGGCGGCGACCGGGCGGGCGCGGTGTCGTACATGCTGCCCGGCGTGCTCGTCCAGGTCGCGCTGATGGCGACGATCACGACGGGCATGAACCTGGCCACCGACATCGGCAACGGCGTGTTCGACCGGTTCAGGACCATGCCGATCGCCAGGTCGGCGCCGCTGGCCGGGCGCATCATGGCCGACCTGCTGACCCTGCTGATCACCATCGCCATGTCGCTGGCCGTGGGGTACGCCGTCGGCTTTCGCGTGCGGACCGATCCGCTGAGCGCGCTGGCCGGGATCGGCCTGGTGCTGCTCATGGTGACGGCGCTGAGCTGGGGGTCGGCCTGGATCGGGCTGGTGGCCAAGTCGGTCGCCTCGATGCAGGGCATCGCGACCGCCGTGCTGCTGCCGCTCACGTTCGGCAGCAGCGCGTTCATCCCCGCCACCGACCTGCCGGGCTGGCTGACCTGGTGGATGGGCGTCAACCCGGTCTCGCACCTGGCCGGCGCGCTGCGCGGGCTGCTGGTGGGCGGCCTGGCGGCGTCCGACGTGTGGATCACGCTCGGCTGGGCCGCCGCGCTGCTCGCCCTCTTCGCCCCCTTCGCCCTTCGTGCCTACAACCGGAAAGTGCGGTGACCGCGCTCTCCTACGTGGTGCTGCGGGCCATCGCGTAGAGCTCGTCCGGCGGCAGGGTGGCGCCCTCGGCGAAACGGCGGGCGAAGAGCTCATCGCCGAGCGCCTTCCTGGCCGCCGCGTGTCCCTCCGCGGTGTCGGGCGAGGTGTCCTGAGGGACGACCGCCGACGCCCCGCCGAACAGCACCGCCGCCCGTTCCTGGTCGCCCGCGGCCTGCGCCGCCAGCGCGAACCCGGCCAGCGTCATCGACAGCAGCGGCCGGTCCGGGCTGACGTCGCCGAGGACGTCGAGCGCCTGGCGGTGCCGGGCCAGCGCGGCGTCCAGGTCGCCGGCTCGGGCCAGGGCCCGGCCGTAGGAGATCAGGTACACCGCCGTGATCTGCGGCACCCGGGGAGCCGCGGCCACGACGCCGTCCATGTCCCGGTAGATCGCCAGGCTGCCGGCCAGGTCGCCGCGCCGCTCCTGGTACGCGGCCTCGCCCAGGCCGAGCAGCACCAGCGTCCACGGCGACGTCTCCTCGCCCACCCGGGACCTGGCCATGGCGAGGTCGGCGCCCGCGCCGTCCAGGTCGTCCACCCGCAGGCGGAGCTGGGCGAGCCGGATCAAGGTGGAGATCGACTCGTCGTCGCTGATCCATTCGCTGGTCAGCGACCTGGTCTCGGCGATCAGGTCGTCGGCGCCTGCGCCGCGCTCGGCCCGCAGGTCGGCCAGGCCCAGCAGCGCCTCGCTCAGTCCCCAGCGGTCGCCGAGCCGCCGGAACCCCTCGACCGCCCGTTCCAGCTCCCGCTCCCGCTCTCCCCCCGACCGCATCCGGCCGCCGATCATCAGGGCGGCGGACGACAACCACAGGTCGTCACTGCCGGCGTAGTCGCCGATCAGCGCGGCCGCCCGCTCGTCCTGCCCGGCCGCCGCGGCCATGACGACCCTGCTGATCAGCAGCAGCGGGTGCACCGGACCCTCCCGGACCGCCCGCTCCACCAGCTCCTCCATCCGGGCCGACAGCTCCAGCATGGCCGCGCGGTCGTTGCTGATCGTCCCGAACACGTCGACGCCGTAGGCGAACATGCAGGACGTGTACGCCTCCGCGAGCCCCGGCGGCGGCGTGTCCCCGGCCAGGTCGAGCGCCTGCCTGGCCCAGGCCGCGCTCTCGCGGCGGTAGCCGCACATCCACCAGTACCAGTTGAGCGCCCCGCACAGCCGCAGCGCGGGCCCGGCGTCCCGCCGGTCGATCAGCCAGCGCAGCGCCGCCGCGAAGTCGTCGCGTTCCGCCGCCAGCCGTTCGATCCACTCCACCTGGGTGGCGGTGCGCAGCTCGGGCACCGCGCGTTCGGCCAGGTCGAGCAGGTGGCGGGCGTGCCGGTCGCGGTACTCGTCGGTCTCGTCCGCCTCGGCCAGGCGTTCCAGGGCGTAGGCGCGGATGGTCTCCAGCATCGAGTAGCGGCCTTCGGGCGACAGGCGCACCAGGGACTTGTCGGCCAGCGCGCCGAGGACGTCGGCCGTGCCGCCGCACACCTCCTCGACGGCCTCCAGGGACGCGCCGCCGGCGAACACGCCGAACCGCCTGGCCAGCACGCGTTCCCGCTCGTCGAGCAGGTCCCAGCTCCACTCCACGACCGCCCGCAGCGTCTGCTGGCGCGGCAGCGCGGTACGGCTGCCGCCGTCGAGCAGCCTGAACCTGTCGTCCAGCCGGTCGGCGAGCTGGCGCGGCGTCATCGTGCGCAGCCGGGCGGCGGCCAGCTCGATGGCCAGCGGCATGCCGTCGAGCCTGCGGCAGAGCGCGACCACGGCCGCCGCGTTGCCCTCGTCCACGGCGAACGACGGCCGGGCCGCCGCCGCCCGGTCGACCAGCAGCCGCACCGACGGGTAGGCCGACGCCTCGGCGGGCCCCGCGCCCGCCGGCGGCGGTTCGAGCGGCGGGAGGGGCAGCAGCCGCTCGCCCGGCACGTTGAGCGGCTCCCTGCTGGTGGCCAGCACGCGCAGCTCGGGGCACTCGTCGAGCAGCCGCTCGACCAGCACGGCCGCGGCCGTCACCACGTGCTCGCAGTTGTCCAGCACGACCAGCGCGGGCCGCTCGCCCAGCGCCTCGGCGACCTGCTCGACCACGTCCTTGGCCGCCTCGGGCGGGCGGTAGCCGGGGCGGTCGTCGCGCAGGCCGAGCGCGTCGAGCACGGCTCCGGGCACGCCGGCCGGGTCGCTGACCGAGCCCAGCTCCACCATCCACGCCACGACCCCCCGCCGACCGCCCGGCTCGCCTGCCGTCCGAGGCGTGGAGGGTTCGGTGGCCGGCCGGAGGGCCGCCTCGGTGCGCGGTTCGGTGGCGGGCTGAAGGGCCGCCTCGGTGTGGGGTTCGGTGGACAGCTGGAGGGCGGCCTCGGTCGCCAGTCTGGTCTTGCCGGCGCCGCCGGGGCCCACGAGCGTGACGAGCCGGTCGTGGCGGAGCAGGCCGGTGAGCCGTCCGAGCTCGGCCTCCCGGCCGATGAAGCTGGTGCGCGGCTTGCGTACGTTGCCCTTCGGCCGGCTTCTGGGCCACGCGACCGGAGGCGGCTCCGCCGACAACACGGCCAGGTGCGCGGCCCGCAGCTCGGCGCCGGGATCGACGCCCAGCTCGTCGGCCAGCCGGTGGCGGGTGCGTTCGAACAGCTCCAGCGCCTCGGCCTGCCGTCCGGACGCGGCCAGCCCGCGCATGGCCAGCCCGACCAGCCGCTCGCGCAACGGGTGCGCCGTCACCTCGGCGGCGAGCTCGACCGGCCGCCCGGCCGCCAGCAGGCGCTCGGCCCTGGCCTCGACCGCCGCCAGCCGCTCCTGCTCCAGCGCGGTCGCCGCGTCCGCCAGGTACGGGACCGACGTGAGATCCGCCAGCGCCGCCCCACGCCACAACGCCAGCGCTCGGTCCGCGTCCTCGCCGGCCAGCCGCCGGAACGCCAGCGCGTCCACCTGCTCGGCGGGGAGCGCGAGGGCGTACCCGCCGGGGCGGCTGTCGATCACCTCGTCCGGCCTGAGCGCCGCCCGCAGCCGTCTGACCAGCGTCTGCAGCGCGTTGGCCGCGTTGGCGGGCGGCTCCTGCGGCCAGAGCACGTCGATCAGCCGCTCCGCCGTGACCGTACGGCCCGCTTCGAGCGCCAGCACGGCCAGCAGCGCCCGCAGCCGGAGACCGCCGACCACGACCGCTCCCCCGTCGCCCTCGACCTCCAACGGCCCCAGGATGGATATCCGCATCCATCACATCCTGCCCTGCCTGCGCACATGCTCCGGTAGAGACCTTTCCCCCGCCCGTTTCCTCCCGGGGATGAACTCTTTCCACCGCCGCGCGCCCGCCGTCCGTTTTTCGCGGACACAGAGCGTCATCGGCCGCTAACGTTCCGCCCGTGATCTCCTCCCAGCACGAGGCGCTGCACCGCGTCTTCCGTGACAATCCAGAGCTCTGCACGAGCGTCTTCAAGGTGCTCGACATCCCCTTCCCGTCACCGACCGAGGTCGCGGTGGTGGACACCGACCTGACCGAGATCAAGCCGATCGAGCGGCGCGCCGACACGATCATGATGTTCACGTCCCTGGAGGGACAGCACGCGGTCATCACCGAGTCGCAGTCCAAGCCCGATGACCGCAAGACCGCCGCCTGGGCGCACTACATCAGCCACGTGCACGTCAAGTTCGGCTGCCCCGTGACGCTGCTGGTGATCTGCCAGGACGAGGCGACCGCCACCTGGGCCGCCCTTCCGAAGACGATCGGCCTGCCGGACTGGCCGACGCTGTCCGTCCGCGCGGTCGTCGTGGGCCCGCACAACATCCCCGTGATCGACGACCTCGCCGAGGCGGTGAACGACGTGGTGCTCACCATGTTCTCGGCGCTGACCCACGCCCGTTCCAAGGAGGTCGCTGCCATACTGGAAGTCCTGGCAGACGCCTTGGACACCACCGACACGACCAGCGCGGGACACATCGCCGAACAAACCGAAATAGGCCTCGGAAACACCGACGCCCGACGAATCTGGAGAGACCTGATGGCGACCAAGACCTACCGCTACCAGTCCGAGTACGCCCAGATGCTGCGCGCCGAAGGCGAAGCCAAAGGCGAAGCCAAAGGCGAAGCCAAGGTGCTGCTGATGATCCTCGACGGCCGTGGAGTGGTGATCCCCGACGAGGTGCGCCGGCGCATCACCACCTGCGCGGACACCACCGTCCTCGAAACCTGGTGCAAGCGGGCCATCCACGCCACCAGCCTCACCGACATCTTCGGCACGGACGACGAGCAACCGGAACAGGGCTGACGGGCGGCCATGACCTACCGCTACCGGTCCGAGTACGCCGAGATGCTGCGCGCCGAAGGCATGGCCAGGGGGCTCTTGCGGCTGCTGGACGGGCGAGGCGTGGAGGTGCCCGATGACGTGCGGGAGAGGGTCACCGCCTGCACGGACATCGCCCTCCTCGAAACCTGGATCGACAGGGCCGTTCACGCCGATCGGCTCTGCGAGGTGTTCGGGTCAGGCCTGGAGGACGGTGAGGAGGCCGGCGGCGATCAGGGCGGCGGCCCACATGCGGTCCACGTTGAACCAGGCGCGGCGCAGGATCGTCAGGCCGAGCACCTCGTAGACCACCAGGGCCACGACGCCGGCCACCACGAACATGGCCAGCGTGTGCAGGGCCGCCACCGCCAGCCCTCCTGAGACGGCGTGCCCCGGGTGGCCCTCCGCGCGCAGCCCGGTGAGTACGGGCAGCAGCATGAGCCCGGCGCCGTGGGCCGACGACATCAGGAACGACCAGCCGGCGAGCTGGGCGAGCGACAGGCGCATGCCCACCCACCGGAAGTGGCGGGTGGACAGCAGCCGCCACAGCCCGAACGCCACCAGCACCAGCCCGCCGACCACCGGCAGCGCCGCGCCCGTCACCAGGGAGCCGGTGGCGGCCACGACCAGGGCGACCAGGGCCACCGACGCCAGGTGGCCCAGGGCGATCACGGGGATCGACTGGAGCAGCAGGTCGCGGCTGCGCTCCTGCAGGCCGCGGGCCACCGCGAAGAGCCAGCCCATGGCCGGGTTCAGGCCGTGGAAGGCTCCGAGCAGCAGGACCGTCGCGGTGCTCATGGCGGGCATCGTGGCGGGCATGGTCACGGGTAGCAGTAGGAGTCGGAGGAGGCGTCGCCGCCCTGGAGGCGTACCTGGTGGGGGCGCAGGCCGCGGAAGGCGTCGCCGTGGGGGAAGAAGGCGGTGTCGAAGGTGAAGGAGTCGGCGTCGACCTTGGCGAGCCAGGCTCCGACGCCCTCGGGGTAGAACTGGTCGTCCCAGGAGCCGTACAGGGAGTTGGTGAGGTAGACGCGGCGGCCGTCGCGGCTCACTTCGACCATCTGGGGGCCGCCGCGCAGCGGGAGTCCGGGCTCGGCGGGGTGCGGGGTGCGCCGGGTGATGCCGCCGATCCGCAGGGATCCCAGTTCGACCGGCTTGTACGGGTCCGACACGTCGTACTGCTTCAGCTCCCCGGTGCCCCAGCAGGAGACGTACAGGCGCTGGTCGTCCACGGAGAGGGCGATGTCGGTGACCAGCGGCGGCACGGCGGCGAACGGCTGCAGCACGGGCGGCAGCAGGGCGGGGTCGGCCGGTTCCGCGGGGATGGTGATGACCTTCCGCGCCTGCCAGCGGCCGTCCTCGTGGAACCACAGCCAGACGGAGGCCGACAGGTCCTCCACGCTGGTGACCACGCCGACGAAGCCGTACAGGCGGGTGGGGTCGTGGGCGGGGCGCAGCTCCAGCGGCATCTGGTGCTGGTCGCCCAGGTCCACCTCCTGGACGTGCCGGCGCTTGCGCAGGTCCCAGAAGTGCAGCTTGTGGCCGTACTTGCGGCCGAGCAGCAGCTCACCGACCACGCCGTCCTCGATCATGGACGGCGTGCCCCACTCCGAGGTGATCAGCACGTCGTGGTTGATGTGCCACCAGAAGTCGTAGGCGAGGTACTGCGGCCCGCGGTCCAGCTCCCATCGGCCGAGCACCTCGAAGGAGGTGTGGTCGAGCACGGCGATGCCGCCGGGGCCCTCGGCGCCGTCCGCGCCGCCGAGCGCCGAGACGTACAGGCCCTCGGGACCGCAGTGGACGGTGTGCGGGCGGGAGTAGCCCGCCCGCCTGGCCAGCGACTCGGCGTCGATCACCTTGACCAGCTCGGGGCTGATCCGGTCCTTGGTGTCGTAGATGTGGATGCGCGAGGAGCGCAGGCCGGGCACGACCAGGTAGCGCCGCTCGACGTGCGGGTGCGGCGCGTTGGGGCACAAAGCGCTGCTGCAGGCGTTCCAGCCGAAGTGGTGCAGCTCGTCGCCGGTGCCGGGCAGGTCGGTCCAGCCGATCACGGTGCCGTAGGCCGGGGAGGCGGGGTCGGTTTCGAGCACGGCCAGCGCGTCCGGACGGTTCGCCGACCGGTCGAAGGCGGCGACGTAGGCCAGCTTCTCCACGGGGGCCTCGACGGCGTCGCGCGGGGAAGGATAGAACGTGGGGTCGGGGGTCCAGAGAGCCATGACACCAGATATTCACGAGTATCCCTACTGGGTCAATAGGCATCAGCGCCGCAATGTGCAGCCACCGACCGACTGAATCGGCACATATCACGCGATACCGTTAAGCGTGTTCTTCGGTATCACGGACATCTGGACCTACGTCGTCGGCGCCTTCTTCATCGTGCTGCTGCCCGGCCCGAACTCCCTGTACGTCCTCAGCTTCGCCGCCCAGCACGGCGTCCGGCAGGGCTACCGGGCCGCGGCGGGCGTGTTCCTCGGCGACACCGTCCTGATGGTGCTCGCCGCCGCCGGGGCCGCGTCCCTGCTGCGCGCGACGCCCGTGCTGTTCACCGTCGTCAAGTACGCCGGCGCCGCCTACCTGGCCTGGATGGGCTTCCAGATGATCCGCGGCGCGGTACGGGCCTGGCGGGCCCGTCCGGCGGCGGCGGACGAGTCCGGGGCGGCCCCCGTGCGGCAGGCCAGGCCGTTCCGCAAGGCCCTGACGATCAGCCTGCTGAACCCGAAGGCGATCCTGTTCTTCCTGTCGTTCTTCATCCCGTTCGTGGACCCCGGGTACAGCGCCCCCTGGCTGTCGTTCCTCATCCTGGGCGCGGTGATCCAGATCTTCAGCGTGCTCTACCTCACCACGCTGATCTTCTCCGGCACGTTCCTGGCCGGTCAGTTCCGCCGGCACAGGAAGCTGAGCGCGGGCCTGACCTCGGGCGTCGGCGCGCTGTTCCTCGGGTTCGGCGCCAAGCTCGCCACGGCGTCACTCGGCTGAAAGCCGGGTTCAAGGGTGAGCTGGTTTCGTATGGAACAGATGGAACGCGGCAAAAGCGGCAGTCCTACTCGCCGGGCTCCGGTACGGTAGGCCACCGGCCTTCGGGGTCGCACCGGGCGGAGTCGCATCCGGCGGTGACGACGACCGGTCCATCCGGCAAGCCTGGACCCCCGAAGCCCGGGTAGACGCTGATCGTCGGCCTATCTGCGGAGCAGCCTTGAACCACCATCCGGTCGCACTCCCCCGTCTGACCGCGCTCGCCCGTCAGGCGGCCCCCCGCCTGCTCGAAGGCGTGGTCGCCCCCCTGCTGGTGTTCTACCTCGCCATGGTCGTGCTGGGCTTCAAGTGGGCCCTGGTGGCCACGGTCTCCTGGGTGTACCTCGGCGTGGCCTGGCGGCTGGTCAGAGGGATCAAGGTGCCCGCCACCATGTTCCTGGCGGCGTTCGCGGTCACGGTGCGGGCCCTGGTGTCGTTCTGGACGGGCACTTGGATGTGGTTCTTCATCCAGCCGGAGCTGGGCACGATCTGCATCAGCATGGTCTTCCTGGCCTCCGTCCGGCTCAACCGGCCGCTGGTGCAGAAGCTCACCCTCGACTACATCCACCTGCCGTCGGCCGTGCTCAAGCACGAGCGGGTGCGCAGGTTCTTCGCCAGGATCACGCTGCTGTGGGCGTTCGTGCTGCTGGCCAACTCGACGCTGAGCATCTTCCTGGCCGTCTACGAGAAGCTGGAGGGCTCGCTCGGCGCGTTCATGGTGCTGCGGACCTCAGCGGTGGCCGTGATCAGCGGGCTGGCGATCACCTTCTCGATCCTGGCGTTCAAGCGCGTCCTGGCCAGGCTGCACGTGGCCCACGCCTGACCGTTCGGCCAGCAGGAACGCTCCACACATCCCCATCACCAGCCCGGTCAGCATGCCGAACAGCTCGGCGAAGTCCGCGACGCCCGTGCCGCCGTAGGCCAGGGGACCGCCCGTGGACCTGACGATCATCGAGAACAGCCCCCAGCCGAACAGCGAGCCCGACCCGAGCCAGGCCAGCGCCAGCGGCCGCCAGAACGGGCCGTTCCCGCGCCGCCTGACCAGGGCCACCAGCGCGGCCGCCCCGCCCACCGCGAGCAGCGCCTTCAGCCCGTTCTGCACGGCCTGGACGGTCCCGTCGAACGCCATGACGACCCGCAGCGCCCCGACGGCGGTCGCCACCAGGAGCGCGCCCCACGCCACCACCTCCTGGAACGATCTGGTCGCGCTCGGGAACGGCAGCCTGACCGGGGTGGCGAAGACGGCCGGCCAGCGGTCGCGGGCGTAGAGGGCGAAGGCCGTCATGAGGGCGACGCCGAGGGTGATGAAACCGCCGTAGACGACCAGATAGACCCAGGTCTGGATCGGGCCGCCGCTGAAGATCGTCAGGCCGCCGATCAGCAGGATCAGCGGGGTCGTGACGGCCAGCACCGACAACAGGCCGGTGCCCACCCACAGCGGCAGCAGCACCAGCCAGGCGGGCAGCCGCATGCCCCAGCGCATGGTGAAGGCCAGCGCCAGCAGCAGCCCGGCGGCCTCCATGGCGAAGGTCAGCGCGTTCATCCCCAGCATCTGCCCGTTGTCCATGAGCGCCGGGTCGGAGACGCCGACGGCGTCGCCGGTCAGCCAGAGCGTCTTGATCGTGAGGTAGGGCAGCGTGGCGGCGACCGCCACGATCGCGGCGGTGAGCCGGCCGATGCCCGCTCGCTGTTCTGTCATGCCACGATCGTGCGCCTCAGGCGGGCCGGCCCCCTCCCGACCGGCGGGGATCCGCCTCCCCCTCGCGGGGGAGCTCGACGGCCAGGCGGAAGCCGTCGCCGTCGGGGCCCGCGGTCAGCGTGGCGCCGGCCAGCCGTACGCGCTCGCGCAGCCCCGCCAGGCCCAGCCCGCCGCGCCGGGCGCTGGGACGCGAGCTCGGCGGGCCGTTGCGCACGACCACCCGGTGCGGCGCGACCGACACGGCGACCGCCGCCCCCGGCGCGTGCTTGGCCGCGTTCGTCAGCCCTTCCTGGACGACGGCGTGCGCCAGCTCCGACGACGACGCCCCCGGCGCCAGCTCCAGGGTGATCGACATGCCGGAGTCCCTGGCCCGGCCGACCAGCTCGGCGACGTCCTCGCCCACCGGGGACAGCGGGGCCTCCTCGGCGTCCTCGCGCAGCAGGCCGATGATCTGGCGCAGCCGCTCGGTCGCGTCGGCCGCCGCCACGCGCAGCTCGCCGGCCGCCTTGACCTGGGCCGGGCCGAGCCCGGGGGCGACTTCGAGCCCGCCGGCGCGCACCGCGATCAGCGCCAGGTCGTGGCCGAGCGAGTCGTGCATCTCGCGGGCGATCCTGGCCCGCTCGCGCAGCCGCGCCTGTGCCTCGACCGACAGCCGCGCCTGCCGCCGCTGCTGGAGCACGCCCCGCCGGAGCAGCCCCAGCAGGTACGGGACCAGGTACGTGCCGACGAGCCCGGTGCCCATCGACACCCACAGCGCCAGGTCACCGCCCTGGAGCAGCACGACCCCGCAGCCGATGGCCGTGATCAGGCAGAACACGGCGCCCGCGGGCCACAGCCGGGTCATGCGCCGGCCGGTGAGGTAGGCGTACCAGATGATGAACGGCGAGGTCGCGAGCAGCGGCAGGATCTTCACGTCGCGCCGGGGCAGCAGCCACGTCAGGTCCACCGTCGCGAAGCCCTCGGTGAAGGTCCACGGGCCGAGCGGCAGCAGCAGCACCAGCGCCGCCAGCGGCCAGGGCCGGCCCACGAGCACGGCCAACGCGGCCAGCCCGACCCTGGGCAGCGTCACCAGCGCGAACCCGGCCGGATCGGCGAACGGGTCGGGGCCCATGGCGGTCACGAAGATGCCCAGCACGACCCACAGCAGCAGGTCGAGGACGACCTGACGGCGACTCTCACGACGCAGACGGTTCACGCCCCGACGGTATCCGCCGCCCGGCGCGGCCGGTCCCGCCCGAAGGTCATGCGGCGCCCCTGACGAAAGTCAGGGTGGGGCCCGGTGCAGTGATCACGGTGGGGCTAACCCCACCTGAAAGGCGGATACCTCCTCTCCTGTTTCCGGGGCGCGCAACCGGTTTGATCGTGGGTGTCACGCGGAAGTCGCACGTCCGCCCCTGACGAAAGTAGGGGGTGGCGCGTGCCGATGGGCCGATGTGCCACGACCTGCGGAATTTCTACCTTCATGGGGTAGGCGGCCCTGACCCTCCTAGGGGACGGGCCCGCGTTCGACCGGGGGCATCCCCGATGTCCCCGGTCCGCTCACGCCGACAGGCTTGGTGAGTGCCCTGACGATCGGAGTCCACGCATATGTCGCACGCCATTCTCGACCTCGTCCAGCAGGTGATGTCATCGCCATGGCTGTACGTGGCGCTGTTCGCCCTCGCGCTGCTCGACGGGTTCTTCCCCGTCGTGCCCGCCGAGACGTCGGTCATCACCGCGGCGGTGTTCGCCGCCTCCGGCCAGACCAACCTGGCCCTGGTGATCGTGGTCGCGGCGCTCGGCGCGTTCGTGGGCGACCACGTGTCGTACCTGATCGGCAACAAGTCGGCCAGGCGGCTGCGGGACAAGAAGGCGTTCGTCTGGGCGCGCGGCGCGCTGGCCGAGCGGGGCGGAATGGTGCTGATCGTGGCCAGGTACATCCCCGGCGGGCGGACCGCGACGACGCTGACCATGGGCGCCGTCGGTCATCCGCTGCGCTCGTTCACCTTCTTCGACGCCATCGCGGCGAGCTCGTGGGCGGTGTACTCCGGGCTGATCGGCTTCTTCGGCGGCATGGCCTTCGAGAACGACCCGATCAAGGGCCTGCTGCTGGGCCTCGGGATCGCGCTGTCGATCACCGGGCTCGTCGAGCTGGTGCGGTGGGCCAGGAAGCGGCGCGCCACCCAGCCTTCCCCGGAACGCCTTCCGGTGGACACGTCCGTTTGACCCAGTCCGGCAACCATCCGTCTGAAGGGAGTGCGCATGAGTGTGCTGGCCGCGGCGATCGCGCTGGTCGGTTCGCTGTTCTTCGCGCTCGGGGCCGCGCTGCAGCAGTTCGAGGCGGCGGGCTCGGCGAAGCCCGCGCTGCTGGCCCTGCTGCGCAGGCCGCGCTGGCTGCTCGGCGGCCTCTCCATCGTGACGGGCGGCGGCCTGCACATCGTCGCCCTCGGGCTCGGCCCGCTGACCGTGGTGCAGCCGATGGGGGTGGCCAGCCTGCTGTTCGCGCTGCCCATCGCCGCCGCGCTGCACGGCCGCCGCCCCTCCCGCAAGGAGCTGGCCGCGGCGGGCGTGGTCGCGGCCGGGCTGATCGGCCTGGTGCTGCTGGTGCCCGAGTCCGACGGGCCGACGTACCTGGCGCCCACGGGCGTGCTCACCCTGCTCGCCGTGGCCGGGGTCGCGGCGGTGCTGCTGTGGGCGGGCTCGAAGGCGGCCTCCCCCGCCGGCCGGGCCGCGCTGCTCGCCACCGGCTCCGGCGTCCTGTACGGCGCCACCGCCACGCTCATGCGCGTGCTCGTGGACGGCGGCTGGAACTGGTGGTACCTGCTGGCCCTGCCGGTGCCGCTGCTGCTGGCGCTGGTGATGCTGCAACGCGCCTACGCCGTCGGGCACTTCGGCGTCTCCTTCGCCTCACTGCAGATCGCCGACCCGCTCACGGCGGTGGCCTTCGGGGCGCTGCTGCTCGGCGAGCCGCTGCCGTCCGGCCTAGCGCCGATCGCGGCCGCCGCCCTGACCGCGGCGGGCACGTTCGCCCTGGCCCGGACGTCCCCGCTGGAGGCGCGCAACGACCTCGCCTGATCCCCTCCCCTGACCGAAACCCCCTGTTCGCCCATCGGCCCTCCCCCAGCCGTCCCCCCTTGTGAAAGCGGAGTCACCGTCATGGCCATGCCCCTGCGCAACGTCACCGACCACGCCCAGCTCGCCCCCGCCCCCGAACGTCCCCGCCGCGTCCTGATCTCGACCGACACCTATCCCCCCGACGTGAACGGCGCCGCCTACTTCACCCACCGCCTGGCCACCGGCCTGGCCGCGCGCGGCAACGAGGTGCACGTGGTGTGCCAGTCGGAGGCCGGCCCGGCCAGCGCCGACGTGGTGGACGGCGTGATCGTCCACCGGCTGCGCTCGGCCCCGCTGCTGGTCCACCCGACCATGCGGGTCACCGTGCCGACCAGGCTCGACCGGCTGGTGGCCGACATCGACCCGGACGTGCTGCACACCCAGGGCCACTTCGTGGTCGGCCGGGCCGCCATCGCCGCCGCCCGGCGCCGCGGCGTGCCGGTCGTGGCCACCAACCACTTCATGCCCGACAACCTCTTCCAGTTCGGGCACGTCCCCGAGGCGCTGCGGGCCAGGGCGGGCCGGCTGGCCTGGCGCGACTTCAGCCGCGTCTTCAAGCGCGCCGACCACATCACCACGCCGACCCCGCTGGCCGCCAAGCTCCTGTCCGACCAGGGCTTCTCCCGCGACGTCGAGGCCGTCTCGTGCGGCATCGACCTGGCCAGGTTCCACCCGCACGCCGAGCCCAAGTCGTGGGCGCGCCGGCGGTTCGCGCTGCCCGACCGGCCGACCGCCCTGTTCGTGGGCCGCCTGGACGAGGAGAAGCACCTCGACGAGCTGATCCGCGCGCTGCCCCTCGTGCTCAACGAGACCGACGCGCAGGTGGCGTTCGTGGGCCGCGGCAACCAGCGGATGGAGCTGGAGAAGCTGGCCAAGCGCATCGGGGTGGGCGACCGGGTGTTCTTCGTCGGGTTCGTGCCCGACGAGAGCATGCCGCAGGCGTTCGCCGCCGCAGACGTGTTCGCCATGCCGGGCGTCGCCGAGCTGCAGAGCATCGCCACGCTGGAGGCCATGGCGTCCGGCCTGCCCGTCGTGGCCGCCGACGCGATGGCCCTGCCGCACCTGGTGAACGGCAACGGCTACCTCTACCAGCCGGGCGACGTGGTCGCGCTGGCCAGGCACCTGACCGCCGTCCTCACCGACGACGACCTGCGCGCCCGCCTGGGCAACGCCAGCCGGACGCTGGCGCTGACCCACGACGACCAGGTGTCGCTGGCCCGCTTCGAGCAGATCTACGACGAGGTGACACGATGACCTGGCGTGCCGTGCTCGCTCCCGTGGCCGGAGCCGTGGCGGCGGTGGCCGCCCTCGGCTACGCGCAGGTGACCCTGCCCGAGCAGCCGCTGATCAGCGACTACGCGCTCGTCCCCGGCGGCATGCTGCCGGTGCTGGCCGGGACGCTGGCGCTGGCCGCCGCCTGCCTGGCGCTGGCGTACGGGCTGGCCGCCCGGGAGCCAGGGCGGACCGCCGCGACCCGCGTGCTGCTGCTGGCGGGGGCGGCCGGGCTGATGCTCAGCGCCATCTTCCCCACCGATCCCGGCATGTCGGACGTCAGCACGCTCGGCGGGGAGATCCACCGCTGGTCGGCGGCCGTGGTCTTCACCGCGCTGCCGGTCGCCGGCTGGACCCTGGCCAGGGGACGGGCGGCGGCCGCGCGCTGGAGCGCGGTCAAGGCCCTGAGCGTGACCTCCGGGCTCACGCTGGTCGCCTACCTGGCGGCCCACCCGGCCGCCGTCACCTCCTCGCTGATCGGCGGCGAGGCGTACTACGGGCTGCTCGAACGGGGACTGGTGCTGGCCGAGATCGTCCTCGTCGTCGCCATGGCGCTGGCCTGCGCACCGGGCCGCGCCGCCGCACGGGAGCAGGGCACGCGGGCCACCGGGGCGCCCGCGCAGCCCGAGAGCCCGCAGCGGCTGGCGGCGTGACGGGGATGCGCAGCCACACTTCGTCCGCCGTCGAACGGTCGGCGGCCTAGCGTGGACCCATGCTCATCACCCACCACGCCGAAGCCCGGGCGGTGCTCTCCGACGGCCGGTACGTGCCGCCGCCCGTCCCGCAGGACGGCGAGCCGGGGACGCTCGCCTGGCTGCGGGCCCACGTGTCGCGCTTCAGCACCGGCGAGACGCACGCCGAACGCCGCCGCCTGGTCGTCGAACGCCTGTCCGCCCTGGACCCGGCCGAGCTGCGGACGGCCGCCAGGGCCGCGACGCTCGACCGTTGCGGCGACCGTGACGGCGACTGGCGCGGCGTGCCGACGGCCGTGCTGGGGGCCGCGCTCGGCGTGCCGGACACCTCGGCCGTGCCCGCGGCCGCGAGCGGCTACCTGTCGGGCGAGGGGAGCCCGCAGGCCGACGCCGCCGTCGCCGAACTGCTCGGCCTGACCGACCTGCCGGCCGTCACCCTGCTGCTCCAGGGCCACGCCGCCACCGAGGCGCTCATCGAGAACGCGCTCACCCACGCCGTGCCGGGCGACGACCCCGAGGCGGTGCTGCGCGAGACGCTCAGGCAGGACCCGCCGCTGAAGGCCAGCCGCAGGCTCGACACCCGCACCGGCGAGGAGGTCACGATCGACCTGGTCGCGGCCAACCGCGATCCCGAGGTCTTCGCCGACCCCGACCGCTTCGACGCCTCCCGGGGCCCCGCCCCCCACCTGACGTTCGGGGACGGCCTGCGCCCGTGCCCCGCTCCCGCCCACGCCCTAGCGCTGGCCGCCGGCGTGCTCGACGCGCTCCTCGAAGGGACCCGCCGATGAACTTCCACGACCTGCACAAGCCGGGCGACCCGCTGCTGCTGCCCAACGCGTGGGACTACGGCTCGGCCGCGATCCTGGCCGCGCACGGCTTCCCCGCGATCGGCACGACCAGCCTCGGCGTGTCCGCCGTGCACGGCAAGCCGGACGCCGCCGGCGCGACCAGGGCCGAGACGATCGAGCTCGCCGAGACGGTCAAGGACCTGGGCGTGCTGGTCACGGTGGACATCGAGGGCGGGTTCAGCGACGACCCGCAGGAGGTGTCGGACCTGGTCGCGAGCCTGGCCGCGCTCGGGGTGGCGGGCGTGAACCTGGAGGACGGCCGTCCCGACGGCACGCTGCGCCCGGTCGAGCTGCACCGGCGGATCATCGAGGCCGCCAAGGGCCACGGCGTGTTCGTCAACGCCCGCACCGACACCCACTGGCTGGGCACCGGCGACTGGCGCGAACGGGTGGACGCCTACGAGCACGCCGACGGCATCTTCGTCCCCGGGCTCTCGGATCCGGCGGAGATCGCCGAGGTCGTCGCGCGTACGCGGCTGCCGCTCAACGTGCTCTACCAGCCGGGCGGGCCGACGCTGGACCGGCTGGCCGAGGCGGGGGTGGCCCGGGTGAGCACCGGCTCGCTGCTCTACCGGGCCGCGCTCCAGGGCGCTCTGGCCGCCGTGCTGGGCGCGCAGGGCAAGGACGCCCCGGCGCTGCCGACGTACGGAGAAATCGCCGCGCTCCTCCCGCAGACCCGATAATCGGGGCATGCGCTTCGAGATCCTCGGACCCACCAGCGTGCTGGACGAGGACGGCGCGCCGGTGGCGCTCGGCGGGCCGCGGGTGCGCGCCCAGGATGTCGGACTGGAGTTGCATGCACAGGTTGTTCGCGGTGACGCCGCCGTCGACCTTGAGCACGTCCAGCACCACGCCGGAGTCCTGC
>NZ_JBSFGJ010000190.1:0-17229 GCF_053596515.1 Nonomuraea sp. NPDC001684 | reverse complement strand
GCCCGAGCTCCGAGGCGACCTCGGCGACGGGCCTGGAGTGACCGGACAGGCAGCTCATCAGCCGCCGGTGCTGGCCGCGCAGCTCGGCCTTGGCCGGCGCGGGCCGTCCCGTCGCTCCTCCTTTGTCGGTGGGTTTCCCGCTCGCTACCTCGGACCCGGACCGGCCTTCTTGACGCCGATCGAGGGTGATTCACGTCACAGCGATCTCGTGTCAAAGCCCGGCAGGGGGCTCCGAGGTACCGGTGAGACAACCCACAGAGGAGGACGACATGATCGAGACCCCGCAGCCCAGCCCCGAGCTGAAGGCCCTGGACCGGCTGGTCGGCACCTGGAAGGTCACCGGCGGCGCCGAGGGGACCGTGCGCTACGAGTGGCTGCCCGGACGGTTCTTCCTCGTCCAGCACGTCGAGCTCGCCCAGTTCGGCGAGCCGGTCACCGGCATCGAGGTGATCGGCAACCTGCGCCCGTTCGGCGAGCCGGCCGGGGCGGACGTGGTGTCCCGCTACTACGACTCGGCGGGCAACACCTTCGACTACGTCTACGAGCTGGACGGCGACCGGCTGACCATCTGGGCCGGGGCCAAGGGCGGCCCGGCCTACTACGCGGGCACCTTCGACGCCGAGGGCACCACGCTCACCGGCGAGTGGGTCTACCCCGGCGGCGGCGGGTACGCCTCCACCTCGACGCGCGTCTGACGCCCGGCCGGGGAAACCCACGGTGGCGGCGAGCCGTCCTGAACGGCCCGCCGCCTTCCGCCGGCGTGGCTGCTCGTCGGCCATCGCGGGCGCTGGCGCGGCCAGCGCCTCGGACGCCCCGGCGACCTGCTCAGGCACGACGGAGAGATCCGATCATCTAGCGGATATAACGTGATTTTTGGCGCACTACGAGCTTTCTGGAGTGGATTGGTCGGATGAAACGTGACCTTGGCGTGATCGCCTTCGTCTGAGGGCTTGGTCACAATGAGGGCCATCCCCCGACTGGAGGCCCTTGTGCGCCATGGCAAGCCCTGGCGGCTGCTCCTCGCGGCGACTCTCGCCGCGACCGGACTGACCGCTCTCTCCCCCGCCTCCGCCCAGGCGGCCGGCACCGTCTTCCACGTCTCCCCCGACGGCGACGACAGCGCCGCCGGCACCGAGGCGGCGCCGTTCCGCACGATCGAGCGTGCCCAGCGCGCGGTGCGCGCGGTCCTGCCCACCGCGCCCGAGCCGCCCCGGGTACGGGTCCGCGGCGGCGTCTACCACCTCGCCGAGCCCCTCACCTTCACCCCCGCCGACTCCGGGGCCGTCTACGAGGCGGCCGCCGGCGAGCAGGTCGTGCTCAGCGGCGGACGCCGGCTGACCCCCGCCTGGACCCCGTACCAGGGCGCGACCCTGGTGGCCGACATCGGCGCGGGCCTCGACTTCGACGAGCTCTTCCTCGACGGCACCCGGCAGGTCCTGGCCCGCTACCCCAACGTCGATCCCAAGGAGGCCGTGCTCGACGGGTACGCCGCCGACGCGATCTCGCCCGAACGGGTGGCCCGCTGGAAGAACCCCACGACCGCGCTGGTCCGCGGGCTGCACCAGGGCGAATGGGGCGGGAACTCCTTCAGGGTGACCGGCGTCGGCGACGGCGGCGTCCCGATCCTGAAGTGGGTCGGCGACAACAACCGGGGCGACGGCCTGCATCCGCAGAAGCGCATGGTCGAGAACGTCCTGGAGGAGCTGGACGCCCCCGGCGAGTGGTTCTACGACAAGGACGCCGGCCGCCTCTACCTCCAGCCGCCCGCGGGCCTCGACCCGGCCAAGGCCCGCGTCGAGACCGCCGAGCGCGAGGAGCTCGTGCGGGTGGTCGGCGACTCGCCCTCCGCGCCGGTGCGCGACCTCACCTTCACCGGGTTCACCTTCACCCAGACCCATCGCACGCTGTTCAGCCGCCCGTACGAGAAACTGCAGCTCGGCGACTGGGCCATCGTCCGCGCCGGCGCGGTCTACCTGCGCGACACCCAGCGGGTCGCCATCCGCGACGCCCGGTTCGACCAGGTCGGCGGCAACGCCGTCTTCATGGACGGGTACGCCGAAGGCAACGTCGTCTCCGGCGGCGAGTTCCGCGAGTCGGGGGCCAGCGACGTCGCGGTCATCGGCTCTCCGGCGGCCGTCCGCGAGCCGTCCACCTGGAACGACATGCGGCGCACGATCACCGACACCACGCCGGGCCCGAAGACCGAGGACTACCCGCGCGACATCACCATCAGCGGCAACCACATGACCCGCAACGGCCGGTTCGAGAAGCAGAGCTCGGGCGTGCAGATCTCGATGAGCCGCCGGGTGACGGTGTCCGGCAACACCGTGCACGACGGCCCGCGCGCCTGCGTCGACATCAACGACGGCACCTGGGGCGGCCACGTCATCGAGGACAACGACATCTTCGACTGCGTGAAGGAGACCTCCGACCACGGGCCGATCAACAGCTGGGGCCGCGACCGCTTCTGGCCGCTGACCGCCGGGGACGCCCAGAAGAAGGCGTACGCCAAGCTCGACGCGATGGAGACGACGAAGATCCGGCACAACCGGATCCGGCACTCCTCCCACTGGGACGTCGACCTCGACGACGGCTCCTCCAACTACGAGGTCACCGGGAACCTGCTGCTCAACGGCGGGGTGAAGCTGCGCGAGGGCTTCTTCAGGACCGTGCGCGGCAACATCTTCGTCAACGGCGGCGGCCACTTCCACGTCTCCTACGCGAGCAACGGCGACGTCGTCGAGAAGAACATCTTCGTCACCGACGACCCTTACGACTTCATCCAGAGCGACCCGTCCACCTCCGGGACCGTCTACGACGACAACCTGTTCTGGAACAACGGCAAGCCGGTCGCCGACATCACCGCCGCCTGGCGGGCCCGCGGGCTGGACACCCGCTCGGTGGTCGCCGACCCGCTGTTCGAGGGGCAGAGCCCGTACGCCGACCCGGCCAAGCTCGACTACACGCTCAAGGCCGGCTCCCCCGCCCTCGCGCTGGGCTTCCAGCCGTTCCCGATGACCGGGTTCGGCAAGCCCGGCTCGCCCACGCCGCCGCCGCTCACCTGGCGTGAGCCCGAGACCGGCATGACGATCGGCAACCTGGCCGAGCCACTCATGGGCGCGACGGCCACCGAGGTCCACAGCGACGAGGTGAAGTCCTCGGTCGGGCTCACCGACTACGACGGCCTGTTCCTGGCCGCCGTCCCGGCCGGGTCCCACGCCCACGGGCAGGGCCTGCGCACCGGCGACGTGATCAGGGAGATCGCCGGGACCAAGGTCACCGGCCGCGACAGCTTCTGGAAGGTCTACAACCGCACGCCCGCCGGGCGTCCGGTGCCGCTGAAGGTCTGGCGCGCGCAGGCGCTGACCGAGCTGAGCCTGACCAAGGCGTACGGGGTGGAGACCATCGACAACGTCTCCGGCGTCACCTACACCGGCGAGGGCTGGGACTGGAAGAACGACCGGCGCGGCGGCGGCGGCTCGACCCTCGACGACCTGCACGCCACCCAGACCGACGGCGACTCCTTCGAGCTGGCCTTCCACGGCACCGGCGTGGAGTACATCGCCCAGGTCAACTCCGACGAGGGCAAGGTCGACCTCTACCTGGACGGCAAGCTCGACGCCACCATCGACAACAGCAACCCGACCCGCGAGTACCAGAAGGTCGTCTACACCAGGACCGGCCTGGCGCCCGGCCCGCACACGCTCAAGGGCGTCAAGAAGGACGGCTCGTACTTCATCGTGGACGGCTTCAAGATCCACTCCGCCCCCGCGAACGAGGACGGCGAGCCGCCGGTGACCACCGCGTCCGGGGTGCCCGCCGGCTGGTCGGACGGGCCCGTGGACGTGGTCCTGACCGCCGCCGACGCGGGCTCCGGCGTGGCGCGCACCGAGTACCGGCTCGGCGACGGCTCATGGCAGCTCTACACGGCCCCCGTCCGGGTGGACCGCGAAGGGGAGAGCGCGCTGGCCTTCCGCAGCGCCGACCAGGCCGGCAACGTCGAGGAGCCGAAGTCGGTCACCGTCCGGATCGACGCGACGGCCCCTGCCCTGACCGTCACGCCGGACCCCGCCCGGCTGTGGCCGCCGAACCGCAGGCTGGTGCCGGTGGAGGTGGCGCTGAAGGCGTCCGACGCCGGGCCCGTCACCGTCACCCTGGTCTCGATCACCAGCTCCCAGGGCAACGCCCGGGACGACGTGCGCGAGGCCGCCACCGGCACCGCCGACACGTCCTTCGCCCTGCGCGCCGAGCGGGACGGCGGCCAGGACCGGGTCTACACGATCACGTACCGGGCGGTGGACCGCGCGGGCAACGCCACCGAGACCCGCGCCCAGGTCACCGTGGGACGCGCCGGTTAGCAAGCGGACGGACCGGCTCCTTCGAGCCGGTTCGTCCGACTTCCGCCGTCATGCGCATGGCGGGCTTCCTGTCAGGGCAGGACCCCGCCATGACGTCTGCGCGAGGCTTCGGCGGCGGGTCCGGGATATTCCGCCGCAAACCGGTAGAACAGATCGCCACCGAGCACGAGGGCGAGCTCAACCGCGTGCTCGGGCTCTGGCAGCTCACCGCGATCGGGGTGGGCGGCATCATCGGCGCCGGCATCTTCGCGCTGGCCGGCGCCGTCGCCAACCAGACCGCCGGGCCCGCCGTGGTGATCTCCTTCCTGATCGCCGGCATCGCCAGCGCCGCCGCCGCGTTCTCCTACGCGGAGTTCACCGGCATGATCCCGAAGGCCGGATCGGCGTACACGTACGGCTACGCGGTGCTCGGCGAGATCGTCGGCTGGTTCATCGGCTGGGACCTGCTGCTGGAGTACACCGCCATCGTCGCGGTCGTGGCGATCGGCATCTCGGGCTACTTCGGCTTCCTCCTCGGCCAGTTCGGCATCGACCTGCCCGCCTGGATGCTCGGCGCGCCGGGCACCGGGCCCGGACACGTCGTGGACCTGTTCGCGGCGATCCTGTGCCTGTTCATCGCGTTCCTGCTCAACCTCGGCATGCGGTCGGCCGCCCGGTTCGAGACGTTCGTCGTCGCGATCAAGGTCGCGGTGGTGCTGCTGGTGATCGTGGTCGGCTTCTTCTACGTCAACACCGCCAACTACACGCCGTTCTTCCCCTACGGGTTCGGCGGGGCGGTGACCGGCGCGGCGACCGTGTTCTTCGCCGTCTTCGGCTACGACGCCATGAGCACGGCGGCCGAGGAGTCGAAGGACGCCCAGCGGCACATGCCCAAGGCCATCCTCTACTCCCTGGCCATCTCGATGGTCCTGTATGTGCTGGCCTGCCTCGTGCTCACCGGCATGCAGAACTACCAGGACATCGACCCCGAGAGCGGCTTCTCCTCGGCGTTCGCCTCCGTCGGGCTGTCCGGGCTGGCCAGCGTCATCGCGGTCGGCGCCATCGTCGGCATCCTGACCGTCATGTTCACGTTCATGCTCGGCGTCACCCGCGTGTGGTTCGCGATGAGCCGGGACGGGCTGCTGCCCTCCTGGTTCGCCAAGCTTCACCCCGTACGGCACGTGCCGTCCAGGGTGACCTGGATCGTCGGCGCCGGCTCCGCGCTCATCGCCGGGTTCCTGCCGATCAGGGAGGCGGCGGAGCTGACCAACATCGGCATCCTGCTGGCCTTCGTGGTGGTCTGCGCGGCGGTGATCGTGCTCCGCTACCGGCGTCCCGACCTGCCGCGCGGCTTCCGCATGCCGGGCATGCCGGTGGTGCCGGCGATCGGGGTGCTCTTCTCCCTCTGGCTGATCACGTTCCTGGAGCCGCTGACCTGGCTCAGGTTCGTCGTGTGGTTCCTGATCGGGCTGGTGATCTACTTCGCCTACGGGCGCCGCCACTCGGCGCTGAACCGCCGCGACTGACGTCCGGCGGCGGATTCAGTTCGCGTCCTGGTAGACCTTGGGGCCGATCGCCTTGTACGCGGCCTTGGAGGCGTCCTTGAGCCACGGCCGGGTGCTGGTGGAGTTGGCGCGGTTGGTGTACAGGGCCATGGTGTGCAGCAGGTAGCGGTGGGTGTACCCGACCCATCCCCAGGTCTGGGCCCTGCTCCAGCTCGTCGAGTGGCACAGCCCGGAGCCGGGGCCCTTCCTGGGGCAGACGATCCCCCAGGCGTCGGCGTAGGCGTCGTCGAGCCGCGCGTACGCGGTGTCGGCCCGGCCGTCGTTCTTCAGCGGCACGACCCACACCGAGACCATGATGCGCTTGTTCCCGGGGGCCCCGGGGTTCACGTACGAGCCCTTGACCATCTTGGAGCAGCGCGCCTTGCGCAGGACCGAGCGGACGTTGGCCGCGTGGTAGGCGTCCGGGCACTTGTCCACGCCGCTCGACCGGAGCGTGTAGCGCACGCCCTTGGCCGTGGTGAAGGAGCTGGGAAGCAGGGCGCTCGGCGTGAGCGGGATCGGGTCGGTGTCCTGGCGGTCGAGATCACCCGGGTCGAACGGCTCCTCGGTGGGCGGTTCGAGCGTGGGCGTCTCGGTGGGCGTCTCGGTGGGCTGTTCGCTGGGCCACGGGGTGGCCGAGGACGGCGACGGCGTGGGGACGACCGCGTCCGGCGAGCCGGAGGACGCCGCGGTCAGCCTGCTGTCCCCGCGCTCCGGGCCGAGATCCTTCACCACCGAGACCACGAACACCGCGGCCGCCACGGCGAGCACCACACCGACCACTCCCACGCCGGCCCCCAGACCGACCTTCATCCCCGTACTGAGCCCACCGCCGGACGGGCGCGGCCCCCCGGCCCCGGGAAAAGGCGGCCTCGAAGGCCCCTGCGGCGGTGGCCCCTGCGGCGGCGGTGACAGGAGTGAGGGTGAGGGCGGTTGCAGGAGCGGTGGTCCCTGCGGCGGTGCCGGTGGCAGCAGCGAAGGTGACGTCGGCGGGGGTGATGGCGATGGCGCCAGTGGAGGTGACGGCGGAGGTGGTGGCAGGAGCGGAGGTGGTGGCAGGAGCGGAGGTGGTGGCAGGAGCGGAGGTGGCGGCGGTGCGTGGGTGGGCGCGGTCGTGGCCGACGAGGCGGCCTGCCGCAGCTCCTGCGCCCACCGCTCCGGACGCGGCCGCTCGTCCGCGGGCCCGTGGAGCGCCGCCGCCGCGAGGTCGGCCGCCGCGGGGGCGACCGCGGCCAGCCGGCCGGGGTCCGTTGAGGTCCGGTCGCGGGCCAGGAGCCGTACGGCCAGCAGCGCGAACCTGTAGGCGTCACCCTGCGGCGTGCCCTCGGGCTCGTCGGCGGGGATCTCCCACCCGGACGTCTCCACCTGGGGTAACGCCGCCGCCCCGGCGAGCCGCATCGCGTCGCAGCCGATGAGGAAGCACTCCGGGGAGCCGTCAGCGGCGAACAGCAGGTGCTCGGGCGACAGGCCGCCGACGACGATGTCCATCGTGTGCAGGCGGGCGAGCGTGTCGGCCAGGTCGGCCAGCAGCAGCAGACGGTCACGATCGCCGACCCGCCGGCCGATGCCGCCGCCATGGACGCCGTCATGGGCGGGGTCGTGGGCGGGGTCGTGAGCGGGGTCGTGAGCGGGGTCGTGAGCGGGGTCGTGAGCGCCGACGTGGGCAGGGTCGTGGGCGTCGTCGTCGAGAAGGAGCTCCATCGTGGCCGGGCGGCGCTCGGTTCCCGACGGCGTTCGCAGGTCGAAGGAGAACCGGTGGGGCACCGACCGCATGAGGAAGCCGCGGACCGCGCCGCCGGACACGACGATCTCGGCGGGCCAGGCGGCCTTGTCGCACAACCAGGCCGCGTCCCATCCGGGTAGCCGGCCGATCAGCCCGGCCATCTCGGTGAGGACGCCCGCGTCGAGGCCGGGCAGAACGTCGGGGTCGTACTCCTTGTAGACGACCTCGAACTGGCCGTTGATCCGGCGGCCGGGCACCTCGTGGAGCATGCCCCGGCCGTCCGGCCCGAGACACCGTCCGAGGACGAGGTCCGCCCGGTCGGTGCCGCTCGCGGGGCCGCTCGTCGGGCCGGCGCCCGAGTCGCCGGTGCCTGAGTCGCCGATGCCCGAGCCGCTCGTCGAGTCGCTCATCGGGCCGCGTCCCTCGGCCACAGGGCCTGCTCGGACCCCGGGCGCGACCGTGTCGTCCGCCACCCCGGGCGCGACCGCGCCGTCTGCAACCCCGGGCGCGACCGTGTCGGCGCGGGCCCCGGGCGCGGCGGCTCGGTCTCCAGGCCGGGCGCGTCGAGCGCGACGCGCGCCCAGGCGCGGATCCGGTCTGCCTGCTCCGGTGCGTGCCGCACGTGCGCTCTCCCCGCCCTTCGAGCCCGTCCTTTTTCGGAGGATATCAGCGTCCATTTGCTGAAGATCAAGGATTTGTGGAGCCGGATCTGCCGGTGCCCCCGGCATACCGTGGCGTTATGGAAATTTGTGAGCTGTTCGCCTGACCACCCTGGGTGACAACTTTAATCAAGCCCCAGCCAAAGGGCTCCTTCGATCCCCACACCCCCGGGGACATGTGAGAGGAGTCACCCAGAGTGAACAGCACGTTCAAGTCGGGCACGATCGCCGTATTGGCGGCGGCGGCCCTTACCGCCTCGATGACAGGCGCCGCCGGCGCCACCTCGAAGGCGCACTTATCCACCGCGGCGACCACCGTCGCCAGGACCGACCCCCCGGCGTTCGCGCCGGCGGACGCCAAATCGCGCGACCGCGCGAAAGTGAACGCCGACGCGGCACTCGCCGCCGGGGCCGAACGCCTGCACAAGGGCTCCGGCGACGCCTTCACTCTCTCGTCCAACGTCGCCGGAACCTACGGCCTGCAATATCTGACCTACGAACGCACGTACAAGGGCCTGCCCGTCTACGGCGGCGAGGTCGTCGTGGGCACCGACCGGGCCGGTCAGGTGATCCAGCAGGTGGTCACCGGCCAGACCGCGAAGATCAAGGTCGGCACCGAGCCCTCGGTCCCGGCCAGGCAGGCGGCGGCCACCGCCAGAGCCCTCCTGCCGCAGGTGGACGAGGTGACCACGGCGAAGCTGGTCGTGCACGCCACCAGCGCCACCCCCAAGCTGGCCTGGCGGGTCCAGGTCACCGGGCGGACGGCCACCGGCAGGCCCAGCATCCTCGACGTGTTCGTGGACGCGCGCTCCGGCTCGCTGATCGACAAGTTCGACAAGGTGCACGAGGGCACCGGCCGCGGCTTCTACGACGGCACGGTGACGATCGACACCAGCGGCTCCGCCGGCTCGTACCGGATGGTGGACACCACCAGGCCGGGCCTCCAGTGCGGCGGCCAGAACGGGTCGGCCTACACCAAGAGCAGCGACTCGTGGGGCAACGGCTCGGGCACCGACCTGGAGACGGCCTGCGTGGACGCGCTGTACGCCGCCCAGATGGAATGGAACATGCTGCGCGACTGGCTGGGCCGCAACGGCCACAGCGGGACGGGCCGCTCGTTCCCCATCCGGGTCGGGCTGAACGACGTCAACGCGTTCTGGAACGGCTCGTACACCACCTTCGGCCACAACCAGGCCGGCAACCAGCAGGCCACCCCGATGGACGTCGTCGGCCACGAGTTCGGCCACTCCGTCTTCACCAACACCCCCGGCGGCGACAACGGCAACAACGAGGTCGGCGGCCTGAACGAGTCCACGGGCGACATCTTCGGCGCGCTGACGGAGGCCTACGCCAACAACCCGAACGACCCGCCGGACTACCAGGTGGGCGAAGAGGTCAACCTCGTCGGGAACGGCCCGATCCGGTACATGTACAACCCGTCCCAGGTCGGCGACCCCAACTGCTACAGCACCGCGATCCCCACCACCGAGGTGCACGCGGCGGCCGGGCCCCAGAACCACTGGTTCTACCTGCTGGCCGAGGGCAACAACCCCGGCGGCGGCAAGCCCTCCAGCCCGATCTGCTCCGGCGGACCGTCCTCGGTGACCGGCATCGGCATCCAGAAGGCCGGCAAGATCTTCATGGGCACGCTGCAGGCCAAGACGCAGCCGTGGACCCACGCCAAGGCGCGGGTGGCCTCGCTCAACGCCGCCAAGGCGCTGTTCCCGAACAGCTGCGTGGAGTTCAACGCGGTCAAGTCGGCCTGGGACGCCGTGAGCGTCCGGGGCACCAGCGACCCGACCTGCGTGGCCAACCCGGACACCTTCTCGCTGCAGGTCAGCCCCGGTTCCGGCGCGGCCGACCCGGGCGGCTCGGCCACCACGACCCTGAGCACGGTGACGACCGGCGGCAACGCCCAGCAGATCCAGCTCAGGACGGGCACCCTGCCGGCGGGCGTGACCGCCCAGTTCAACCCGGCCACCATCCAGTCGGGCCAGTCGTCCACGCTGACCCTCAACGTGGCGGCGAACGCGGCCCCCGGGACGTACACCGTCCAGGTGATCGCCCAGGGCGCGGCCCAGACGCAGACGCAGAACTACACCCTGACCGTCACCCGGCCCGGTGACCCGGACGCGTTCTCCGTCCGGCTCGACCCGGAGGCGGGCACCGCGACGGCCGGCGGCACCGTGGCCACCACGGTGAACACGGCGACGACCGGCGGGCAGCCCCAGCAGGTCACGCTGTCGGCGGCCAAGCTGCCGAACGGCGTCACCGTGGCCTTCGACCCGGCCACGATCCAGTCGGGCCAGTCGTCCAGGCTGACCTTCACGGTGGCCTCGACGGCGAAGAACGGCACGTACCCGATCACGGTGACGGCCACCGGCACGGCCCAGACGCAGACGGCGAGCTACGCGCTCACGGTCACCGGCGGCACGCCGGCGGGCGACTTCACCGTCGCCGCCGACCCGTCCTCGGCCACCGTCACGGCGGGCGCGACGGCGACCACCACGCTGAGCACGCAGGTCACCACCGGCCGGCCGATCCCGCTCACGCTGGCGGCCGACGGCGTGCCGCCGGGCGCGACCGTGACCTTCAGCCCGTCGTCCATCAACTCGGGCGAGTCGTCCACGGTGACGGTGACCACGTCGTCCAGCACGCCGGCGCAGACGTACACGATCACCTTCAACGCGAACGGCTCCGCCAGCCACGGCACGTCGTTCTCGCTGACGGTGAACGGTGGCGGCACCGGTGACACCTGGCAGGAATGGCACGCCTACAACGCCGGCGACGAGGTCACCTACCAGGGTGTCCGCTACCGCTGCGTGATCCCCCACACCTCGCAGCCGGACTGGACGCCCGACGTCGTACCGGCTCTGTGGCAGCGGATCGGATGACGGTCCGCCCGGTGCCCCACGTACCCGGGGGGTGACTGAGGGCCGGAGCGGAGGGGGTCCCACCGGACCCCCTCCGTTCTGGTTTTTCCGGACGCTCCGGCACGGGCTGGTTCGGCGCCGCCTTCCTCGCCTCCGCCGTCGTGCTGGCGCTGCTGCCCGGACGAGTTGACGTACGGCCATAACTTTCACCGCGGTTCCTGCGTCAAAAACCACATGAGACGCTTCACCACCGCCACGCTCGTGGCCGGGCTGCTGCTGGCGGGCGGGGCCGCGCCGGCGCTGGCCGGCGAGTCCGCCCCCGTCCGCCGCTGCTCGGCCGCCCAGCTCCAGGTGCGCCTGGGCACGATCGACGCCGGCGCGGGCAACAGGAACGCGCCGCTGGTGTTCACCAACAGCTCACGGACCGCCTGCACCCTGTACGGCCACCCCGGCCTGATCATGATCGACAAGCAGGGCGACACCCTGCGCACCCGCGTCCGCCGCACCGCCGGCCCCAAGCACCGGGTGACGGTCAAGCCGGGCGGCAGCGCCCGCACCACGCTGCACTGGACGGTCGTCGAGACCGGCGCCGAGACCGCCTGCCCGAGCCCCGCCCGCCTGCTGGTCATCCCGCCGGACGAGCACTCGTACCTGAACGTGCCCTTCGACGCCGGCCAGGTGTGCGACGGCGGACGGCTCGACGTCACCCCGCTGGCCTGACGTCCAAACGCGGGGCGGTCAGCGCAGCAGCCAGTTGACGACGACCGTGAGCACGGCCGACAGCAGCAGCGAGATCAGGATCATCGCCAGGCAGCCCGGCCAGCCGCCCAGCGGTCGCACTTCCCAGTTCCCGAACCTCATCCCCGGCCCCTACCCGGGGCGGCCGGGGCCGTACCCGGGCCGGGGCGGAGGTCAGAGCCCGGCGACGAAGTCGAGGGCGACCGCCCAGGCGCGTTCGGCGGCCGGGGCGTCGTAGTCGGGCAGGCCGGGGTCGGTGAACAGGTGGCCGACCCCCGGGTAGCGGAAGACCTCGACGTCGGCCCGCGCCCGGCGCATCCGGAGGTACCAGGCGTTGAGCCAGTCGACCGGCTCGTAGAAGTCGGGGTCGGCGACGTGCAGCTGCACCGGCAGGTCGTCGGCGACGGCGCCCTCGGCCATGTCGGAGGTGCCGTGCATGAGCAGCAGCCCCTGGGACCGCTCGTCGCCCAGCGCGAGGTTCTGGGCGATGGCCGCGCCGAGGGAGAAACCGGCGTAGACCAGGCCGTCGCCGGACAGCGGGGCCGCCGCCGTGATGGCCCGCTTCAGCAGCTCCTCGCTGCCGATCTCCTCCTTGATCGCGATGCCCTCCTCGGGCGTGTCGACGACGCGGCCGTCGTAGAGGTCGGGGACGTGCACCTCGTGCCCCGCCCCCCGGAGCCTGTCGGCGGCCTGGTGGACGGCGGGCCGCAGGCCGTACATCGAGTGCAGGAGGAGAATCCGCGCCATACGCGCAGCTTAGCGGCCCTGGACGGGTGCGCCCGGCCCGGCGGCGGCGGGTCAGCCGTCCTCAGTGGGCATGTCTTCAGTGGGCAGGTCGTGGGCGGTGAACATGTCGATCAGCAGGCGGACGGGCAGCCCCGCCTCGGTCGGGTAGCGGAACTGCCGGTCGAGGTCGAGGCTGTAGCGGTTGCGGCGGCCGATCCGCTCGCGGGTCAGGTAGCCGGCCTGGTAGAGGTCGGAGACGATGTTCTGCACGGTGCGTTCGGTGACGCCGATGCGGGCGGCGATGTCGCGCAGCCGCGCGTCGGGGTCGCGGGCGATCTCCACCAGCACGCGGGCGTGATGGGTCAGGAACGTCCACGTCGCCGGATGGTCTTCAGGGTCGGGCACAGCCTCTGACGCTTTCTACCTGGACGTCCCGGATCCGCGGGGCGGACGAAAATGCTTACCTGAAGATCCTATGACGAAAGCTCTTTCCTGCAACCCTCTTCGCCCCTAACCTTGGGGCGTGGGGCGGCCCCGACGCCGCCCCTACCGGCCAGGCCCACTTGGGGAACAAAAGATGTCCGTATCCCAGACGTACCTCGCCGTCGCGCCGAGCGCCGCCATCAGGCCGCCATGTCCGTGCTCAGCATGAGCTGCCGGCCGGTTCCGGCCGGCGCGCTGGTCACGGTTTCCGGTGAGCTCGACGCCACCAACGCCGATCGCCTGGAGTCCGCCATCCGCGACGCCCACCGCCCCGGCCGGTCCGTGATCCTCGACCTGGGCGAGCTGACCTTCATGGACAGCAGCGGCCTGCACGTGCTGCTGCGGGCGCACGACGACGTCCACGACACGGGCGGGAGCCTGCGCCTGGCCGCCGTGCGGGACATCCCGGCCCGCATCCTGCAGATCACCGGAGTGTGGGACACGCTGCACATCCACGCCTGCGTGGAGGAGGCCGTCGGCGCGGCCGCGGACGCCCTGCTCGATCGGCTGCCGGATGATGTGGAGCGGTTGTGATGCACCTGGCCAGCAGCTACCTGACCGGGATCACCGTGATCACGGTGGCCGGCGAGGTCGACGCCACCGCCTCCGGTCACCTGGAGACCTACCTCGACCAGGTGCGCCGCAGCCTGGACGAGCACCTGATCATCGACGCGCACCGGCTGACGTTCCTCGACAGCTCCGGCCTGTCCGTCCTGCTCGCCGCCGCCACGCTGGCCCGCGCGCACGGCGTCGACGTGCACCTGGCCGGTCTCCAGCCCACGGTGGCCCGGCTGCTGGAGATCACCGGCACCGTCGAGCTCGTGACGATCCACGACCGCGTCTCCCAGGCCGTCACCGCGGTGGAGGCGCTCCGGGACGCCGGGCCCGGCGAGCCGGACGAGCCCGCCGAGCCTTCCGAGGCCGTCTGACCGTCGCGCGGCCGCCGGTCGTCATCGACGGCCGCCGAAGACGGGTGCCGCCCCACCACCTGCTCGACGAAATTCGCCGTCGCTAGCAGGAAGCGCACTCGGTGTCCAGGCCCAGCCGGCCGTGCCCTCCCCTCCAGGTGGACGGCGGCTTCGTTCATGCGCATGAGTGCCGAAATCATCTCCGGTACGGAGTTTTTGCGCGCTGCGTCTCCCTAGCGTGGCGGTCATGAATCGCGCACTTCTCCGACGGGGTCTGGCCGCCGCGGTGACGGTCGGCCTCCTGCTCACCGGACCCGCCGTACAGGCCAGGTCGAAGCCCGTCACCGTGACCCTGCCGCAGCCGACGGGCCCACGCGAGATCGGCACTGTCACACTGCACCTGCGTGACGGCTCCAGGGCCGACCCGTGGATCAAGGCCCATGACCGGCGTGAGCTGATGGTCAGCCTGTGGTACCCCACGCGCCGTCCGGACGGCCACCCCGCCGCGCCCTGGCTGCCGCCTCGCGCCGCCGAGGCCTTCTACCGCGGCAACGGCCTGTCGCCCGCGGCTGTCGGCCTGCCCCTGACCCATGGCCGCGAAGGGGCCCGCGTAGCCGGCCGGGGGCTGCCCGTCGTCCTGTTCTCGCCCGGCAACGGCGCCGACCGTTCCATGAACACCACCACGGTCGAGGAACTGGCCAGCTGGGGCTACATGGTGGTCACCATCGACCATCCGGGCGACGCCGGCGAGGTGGAGTTCCCCGACGGCACGGTCACCGGCCGCGTGCTGAAGCCGGTCCCGGTGAGCCGGCTGGCGGAGAAGGCCGACGAGATCAAGGTGCGGGTGGCTGACGCGCGCTTCGTGCTGGACCGGCTCAAGGAGCTGAACAAGGGGCAGAACCCCGACGCTGAACGCCGGACGCTGCCGGAGGGGCTGCGTGGCGCGTTCGACCTGGGCAGGGTCGGGATGTTCGGCCATTCCGCCGGAGGAGCGACGGCCGCCGCGACGATGCTGGCGGACCGGCGGATCAGGGCGGTGCTGAACCTGGACGGACCCGCCCTCGGCAAGGTGGCCGCCAAGGGGTTGGCCAAGCCGTACATGCTCATGGAGGCCGAGATCTTCGACAAGCCCATCCGCGGGCAGAAGGCGTTCTGGTCCCGGCTGAAGGGCTGGCGGCTGCACGTGCGGACCAACGGCGCCAAGCACAATTCCTATACCGACCTGCCGGTGGTGTACGAGCAGGCGGCCGCGGCGACGGGCATGTCGAAGGAGCAGTTGCGAGCGGTGAACGGCACGCTTTCCGCGGCGCGTTCCGTGGCCGTCACCCGCGCCTACACCAGGGCCTTCTTCGATCTGCATCTTCGACGCGAAGGCACCCTGCTCGGCAAGCCGTCCTCACGGTTCCCCGAGGTGCAGGTGATCGCCCGCTGAGTTCCCTGGCCTGATCTCGTGACGTCCGCGCCGGCGCCTCCGCCGGCCGGAACCCGGCGCCATGAGCCCTGGGCACGGGGTTGACCCCGAGGAGCGGTCGGCATAGCTTGATCAAGCAAAAGTGATCGATCACTCTTGACCTCTCCCCGCCCAGCGGCGGCCACGCTCCGCCCGCCGCCGCCCCCCGTTCCCAGCAGAAGGACCCGCCCCATGCCCGACACCATGCCCGACACCACGCTCGCCGTCCGCGAAGAGGACGACGCCCTGGCCGTCACCGCCGGCGACGTGCGGATCGCCCGGTACGTCCACCGGCCGGACGCTCCCGACGCCGAGTCCCCCAAGCCCTACCTCCACCCCATCCGCAGCCTGTCCGGCGCGCCCATGTCGGTCTACCGGCCGCACGACCACCGCTGGCACAAGGGCCTGCAGATGACCTGGGCGCACCTGTCGGGGCAGAACTTCTGGGGCGGCCCGACCTTCTCGGCGGAGCGGGACTACCACTGGGAGGACAACCACGGCCACATCAACCACCTCGCCTTCTCCGACGTCACCTCCGACGGCACGCGAGTCGTGGTCGAGGAGAGCCTGCACTGGCTCTCGGCCCGGGGCGAGCACTGGATCACCGAGCAGCGCCGCCAGGTCTTCCACGGCGTGGACCGCGCGCGCGGCCTCTGGGCCCTGGACTTCACCACGTCGCTGCACAACGTCCGCGGCGCCACGCTCGACTTCGGCAGCCCCACCACGCACGGCCGGCCGATGGCCGGGTACGCGGGCTACTTCTGGCGCGGCCCCAGGTCCTGGACCGGTGGCACGATCATCGGCGCCGGCGGTCTGGGCGGCGAGGAGATGATGGGCGTCGAGGCGCCATGGCTGGCCATGGTCGGGCAGCACGACGGGATCGACGGCGGCGGGACCGTGCTGGCCGTCGCCGGGCACTCCAGCGCGCCGGCGCCGATCAAGTGGTTCGTCCGCAGCGAGGCGTTCGCCGTGATCAGCCCCTCCCCCTCCTTCGACGAGGAGATCGCTCTGGCCGACGGCGACACCCTCGAACTCGCGCACCGTTACGTCTTCATCGACCACATGTGCGACCGTGCCCAGCTCGACGAACTCGGCACGGAGTTCGCGCTGTGACCCCGCTGTTCCCCGGCGGCACCTCGATCAGCGATCTGGCGGTCTACGACTGGGAGTGCGCCGACGGTGTGCACGGCGGCACGCCGCACCTGCACACGGTCTCGACCGAGGCGTACGTCGTGACCGCGGGCCGCGGGGAGGTGCACACCCTCAGCGCCGCCGGCTTCGCCCGCGACCGGCTCGAAGCGGGCACGGTCCTGTGGTTCTCGCCCGGGACGGTTCACCGCCTGGTCAACGAGGACGGGCTCCGGCTGCTGGTGATCATGCAGAACGCGGGCCTGCCCGAGGCCGGGGACGCCGTGCTCACCTTCCCCGCCGACGTCCTGCGCGACCGCGACGCCTACCTGGCCGCGGCGACGCTGCCGGTGGGGTGTTCGGAGGACGAACGGGCGGCGGCCGCACGGGCCCGCAGAGACCTGGCGGTCACCGGTTTCCGGCGGCTGGTGGCGGACGCCGCGGAGCGCGGCGGGCAGGCGCTGGCGGACTTCCATCGGCTGGCGGCCGCGATCGTGCGTCCCCGGGTGGCGTCCTGGAAGGAGTTGTGGGACGAGACCGTCGCCGCCGAGACCGAGCGCACGGCGTCACAGCTCGACGCGATCGCGGGTGGTGATCCCGCCCATCTCGGGCAGGCCGCCGTGGTGCGGACCACTGCTGGGCCGGGCCCTCGCGCCTTCG
>NZ_JBSFGJ010000189.1:0-17274 GCF_053596515.1 Nonomuraea sp. NPDC001684 | reverse complement strand
TCCCACAGCCTGGTGATGAGGGTGTCGGCGGGAACCGGCCGGCCGTCGGCGGCCAGCAGGACGGCCAGCAGCAGGCGGTGCATGGGCGGGCCGAGCCACGCCCCGGTCGCGCAGCTCGGCGAAGACGTCGAACACCTGCCGCACCACGAGCGGGGCCAGGCCGAGCGAGGGCTCGTCGGCGATCAGCACCCGCGGCGGGCGCACCAGGGCCGGGGCCAGCGTGAGGAGCTGCTGTTCGCCGCCCGACAGCGCGCCCGCGGCCACCGTACGGCGGGCCGCCAGCTGCGGCAGGCGCCGGTAGACCGGCTCCGGATCGTCCAGCCAGGTGCGCAGGTTCTCCTCCACGGTGAGCCCGGGGAAGACGCCCCGCCCTTCGGGGGCCAGCAGGACGCCGGCGCGCGCCCGCCGGTGCGCCGGCCAGGCGGTGACGTCCACGCCGTCGAGCAGGATCCGGCCGCCGGTCACCGGCAGGTCCCCGGCGGCGACGGCGCACGCGGTGGACTTGCCCGCGCCGTTCGCGCCGAGCAGCGCCACCACCTCGCCGGGCCGCACCTCCAGCCGCACCCCGCGCAGCACGGTGCAGTCGGCGTAGCCCGCCACGACGTCCTCCAGCACGAACAGCGGCCCGCCGGACCCGCCGCCCCCGGCCGCGGCCCGCCGGGCCACGACCCCGGCGACCACCTCGGCCGGAGGCGCGGAAGGCGCGCCGGAAGAAGCGGTGGAAGAAGCGGTGGGGAAAGCGCCGGCAGGAGCGGCGGGAAGGCGGCGGGCGCGGCGGCGATGGCGGGCCTCGGCGAGCTGGGTGAGCACGCCGTCCGGATGCCGGGCCAGGATCATGCCGCCCGCGCCGAACAGGATCGACCCGACGTGCGCGGACACGTCCCAGGTCGCCAGCAGTTCGGGCACGGCCACCGCGACCAGCCCGCCGAGCACCGCCCCGCCGATCCTGCGCACGCCCTGCAGCACCACCACGGCCAGCCAGACGAACCCGGCGAACGCCGGCAGGTCGGTGGCCGTGACCGACCCCTTGGAGATCGCGAACAGCACCCCGCCGAGCCCGGCGACCGCCGACGCCAGCACGAACAGCACGATCTTGGCCCGCGGCGCGGACAGCCCGGAGGTGACGGCCGCCGCGGGCGCCGACCGCACGGCGAGGACGGCCCGCCCCGACGCCGACCGCTCCAGGTTGCGCACCAGCAGCGCCACCAGCCCGATCAGCGCCAGCAGCACGGCCACCCGCACCCGCGGGTCGGAGGTGTCGGCGAAGCCGAGCCCGAGCGCCGGCAGCGCCCATCCGATGGTCCCGTTGCTGAAGGCGTCCACCTGGAACAGCACCTGGTCGGCCAGCAGCGCCAGGGCCAGCGTGGCCAGCGTCAGCACCCGCCCGCCCAGCCGCAGCGCGGGCAGCGCCACGACCAGCCCGACGGCCCCCGCGGCGGCCACCCCGAGCACGATCGCCACGACGAACGGCAGCCCGGAGGCGAACGCCCACCCGCAGGTCAGCGCCGCCATGGCGGCGAAGGCGGCCTGCGCCAGGTTCACCATGCCGCCGATCCCGGTCACCACCACGAACGAGCAGAAGATCAGCGCCAGCACCAGCCCCTGGGCCGCGACGCCCACGTAGTACTCCGGCCCGACCAGGGCGAAGACCGCCAGCGCGGCCAGGCCCGCCGCCCACGGCAGCCGCCTGCGCCAGGCCGGCACCCCGGCCAGGTGGTCGGGCGGCGGGACGTCCTCGGCGGCGCTGCCCGCCACCCGCTCCCGCGACCGGTTCAGCAGCAGCAGCCCGGCGAACAGCAGGATCACCGGCACGGCCGTGCGCAGCCCGGTGACCTCCTCCAGGAAGTCGGTGTACCCGGCGACCAGGTTCTGCACGACGCCGAGCGCGAGCCCGGCGGCGAACGTCCACGGGATCGAGCGCAGCCGCCCGAACACCGCCGCCGTCGCCGAGGCGAACAGCAGCACCGTGTACGCCGTCGCGTCCAGCCCGAGCACCGGCGCCGCCAGCACCCCGGCCAGGCCGGCGAGCCCCGACCCGAGCATCCAGGCCAGCGCCGAGGTGGCGTCCACGTCGATGCCCCGGAGCGTGGCCAGGCGGCGGCGGTCCACGGAGGCGCGCATGCGCAGCCCGTACGGCGTGTGCCGCAGGAACGCCCACAACCCCGCCGCCGCGACGGCCGAGAAGGCGAAGGTGATGAGCTGGTCGGTGTCCAGCCGCACGCCGAGCGGGTCGAACGACACGGCCGGATGGGGGCCGACGCCGCGCGGCAGCGAGGTGGCGTCCGTGGCGGGCAGCCCGGCCAGCTCCACGGCCAGCAGGCCGAGCGCGGGCAGCGCGATCGTGAGCCCGATGGTGGCGACGATCTGCGCGGTCTCCCCCGCCTGGGCGAGCCCGCGGAACATGGCCCGGTGCAGCAGGTAGCCGAGCGCGGGCGCGAACAGCCCGGCCGCCACCACCGCCGACAGCCAGGCGGGCAGCCAGGCGGCGGCGGTGAGCTCGTAGAACACCAGGGCGGCCAGGAAGCCGACGGCGCCGTGGGCGAAGTTGAACACCCCGGTCGCCGCGTACGACAAGGTCAGGCCGGAGCCCATGATCGCGAAGACGGCCCCGGTGACCAGGCCGCTGAGCACGTACTGGAGGATCATTTCAGCGGCACGTTGTCGAAGCAGGCCATCCTCCTGGCCACCTGGAAGGCCCCGCCCTCCAGTTTGACCAGGGCGCCGCAGCCGTTCGGCTCGCTGTGGTCGCGCGGGTAGCGGATGCGGCCGAACCCGGGGTTCTCGTAGACGTAGTCGCCATTGGCGGTGGCCAGGAACTTCTCCCTGGTCAGGTCCTTGCCGGTGCGCTTGAGGACGTCGAGGAAGATGTCGGCGGCCCAGTAGCCGATCGCCAGGTGCTGGGTGAGCGCGGTGCCGGGGGCGACCTGCTCGACGTCCTTCTTGAGCTGGGCGATCTCGGGCGCCGGCGACTCGAACGGCTCGAACATGGGCGCGGCGATCACGCCGTCGAGCGCCTGCGCGCCGGCCGGGTCCTTGAGGATGGCCAGGTCGTAGCTGGTGGCGTCGGTGAGCACGCCCTTGTACCCGGCCCGCTTGAGCGCCGCGTAGAGCCCGACGTTGAACTTGGTGCCGGCGATCACCGAGACGACGACGTCGGGGGCCTTGCCGCCGTCCGAGGTCATGATCTTGTTGACGTACGGGAGCCAGTCGGGCGGCGGGGCGGCGGCCGGCAGGCCGGAGTTCACGCCGGCCAGCTCGAACCCGGCCGCGGTGAACGACTGGGAGATGGTCGTGCCGCCGTACTTGCTGCCGCTGGAGTCGCTGGTCTGCACGTAGACGCTCTTGCCGGCGGCGCCGCCGAGCAGGTCGGCCATCTGCCTGCCCCACCACGTCTGGGAGCCGGCGCCCTGCTTGGGGGCCAGGCAGCCGTTGTAGCCGAACCCGGTCCTGGTGCCGCACCACTGCGGCCCGGTGGCCCAGCCGAACCAGGGGACGCCCTGCTGTTCGAGGAAGGCCGCGCCGCCGAAGTTGGGGGCGTGCACCGGGACCAGGGCGAACACCTGGTCCTTCTGGACGAGTTTCTTGGCCGCCGCGTCGCCCTTGGCCGCGTCCTGGGCGTCGTCCTCGGCGCCGATGAAGTCGATCTTCCGGCCGTGCACGCCGCCCTCGGCGTTGGCGCGGGCGAACCTGGCCTTCGCCCCGATCTCGGCGTCCCTGGTCGAGTAGCCGCTCGCGCTGGTCTTGGTCAGCACGCCGCCGATCTTGATCGTGGTGTCCGTCACTCCCGCGCCCGACTGGGCCGCGCCGGTCTGCTGAGCCGCGCAGCCGGCGACGAGCAGCGTCAGGGTGAGCGCCGCCGCGCCCCGCCGTACCATGTTGTTCTCCTCGCGACTCGGCCTAGCGCTCGCTTGGTTTCGCTGAGCGTAGATTTGCCGGAAGGGGGTGTCAACGGCCTACCGAGCAACCGCTTGCTCGCAGACGGCGCGCCGGGCTAGCGTGGGCCCATGCTGATGCGCGCGGCCGTGCTGACCGGGTTCCACGCCCCCATGGAGATCCGCGACGTCGAGATCGACGACCCCGGCCCCGGCGAGGTGCGCGTCCGGATCAGGGCCTCGGGCGTGTGCGGCTCCGACCTCAAGGCCATCGACGGCAAGAGCCCGGTGGTGGGCGCGCCGCCGTTCATCCTGGGGCACGAGAGCGCGGGCGTGGTGGAGAGCGTCGGCGCGGGCGTCACCTCCGTCAGGCCGGACGACCACGTCATCATCGCCATGAGCGGCCCCTGCGGGCGCTGCCGCCACTGCGGCTCCGGCCGCTTCCACCTGTGCTCGGGCCCGCAGCGGCTGCCGACCATCATGGGCGGCCCGCCCAGGGTCACCCTCGACGGCCGGGAGACCCGCCGCTTCATCGGCATCGGCTCGTTCGCCGAGTACGCGGTGGTCGCCGAGGCCATGTGCGTCAAGATCGCCAAGGACGCGCCCTTCGCCGCCATGTGCCTGCTGGCCTGCGGCGTGGTCACCGGCGTGGGCGCCGTCCTGAACGTGGCCGAGGTGCCGCCGGGCGCCTCGGTCCTGGTGGTCGGCTGCGGCGGCGTGGGGCTCAACGTCATCCAGGGCGCGGTGCTCGCCGGCGCCACCACGATCATCGCCGCGGACGTGGCCGAGGGGAAGCTCAAGCTGGCCGAGCGCTTCGGGGCCACCCACCTGCTCACCGCCGGGGACCTGCCCCGCCAGGTGAGCGCGCTGGTCCGCGGCGGCGTCGACTACGCCTTCGACGCGACCGGCGTCCCCGGCGTGCTGGCGGACGCCTTCGCCGCCACCCAGCCGGGCGGGACCACGGTCATGGTCGGCAGCCCGCCCCAGGGCCACCCCATGGCGCTGGACACCGGCCTGCTGTTCTCCTCGCGCCGCCTCATGGGCACCCAGGGCGGCGACGCCGCGCCGCACCGCGACCTGCCCATGCTGGCCGCCCAGTACCTCCGCGGCCGCCTCGACCTCGACGGCCTGATCACCGAACGCCTCCCCCTCGACCAGATCAACGAGGCCGTCGCCCACGTCCGCCAGGGGACGGTCGCCCGCACGGTCATCACGTTCTGAGGCGCTATTCTCATTTTCTTTGGAATAGTGGAGGTTGTCCCATGTCGTACCCCCAGCAGCGCTACCTCGGCGAGACCGGCGAGATCAGCGCCACCCTGCGCCCGGCGGACAACGGCCCCGACCTGTCGATGGCGACCGGCACCCGCGTCCACTACCTGGGCACGGGCGGCTCGACGAACGGCGCCTACGGCCTTTACCGCTGGGAGATGGGCCCGCGTCCCGGCGGCGCGTCCCCGCACTTCCACCGCACCATCACCGAGTCGTTCTACGTGCTGACCGGCACCGTCCAGCTCTACGACGGCGACAAGTGGGCCGACGGCCGCCCCGGCGACTTCCTGCACGTGCCCGAGGGCGGCGTGCACGCCTTCCGCAACGCCTCCGGCGAGCCGGCCTCGATGCTGGTGCTCTTCACGCCGGGCGCGCCGCGCGAGGCGTACTTCGAGGAGCTGGCCGAGATCACCCACAGCGGCCGCGAGCTCACCCCCGAGGAGTGGACCGAACTCTGGCTGCGCCACGACCAGTACGCGGTCTGATGGCGGATTTCCCCGAAGAGCCCGTCTACCGGCACCTGGCCCGCGTCGGCAAGGCGCTGGCCAGCCCGGTGCGGCTGCGCCTGCTCGACGTGCTCGACCAGGGCGAGCGCACGGTCGAGGAGCTGGCGCGGGCGGCGGGCGTGCCGGTCAAGAACACCTCGGCCCAGCTCCAGCACCTGCACGCGGCCCACCTGGTGACCAGCCGCCGGGACGGCACGCGGGTCCGCTACCGGCTGGCCGACGAGCAGGTCTCGCGTTTCCTGGGCGACCTCCAGCGTTTCGCCCACGACCGGCTGTCCGGCCTGCGCGAGGCGGTGCGGGAGCACCTGGGCGACCTGTCCGGCGTCACGGCCGACGAGCTGGCCGCCAGGCTGGCCGATCCCGGCACGGTGGTCGTCGACGTCCGGCCGGCCGCCGCCTACGCCAAGGGGCACGTGCCGGGCGCGATCTCGGTGCCCCTGGACGACCTGGCGGGCCGCCTGGCGGAGCTGCCCGCGGACGCCCGGGTCGTGGCCTACTGCGGCGGGCCGTACTGCGTGCTCTCCCCGCGGGCCGCCCGCCTGCTGCGCGAGCGCGGTCTCGACGCCCGCCCGCTGGACGGCGGCCTGATCGGCTGGCGGCGTGCCGGGCACGAGGTCGTGCGGGAGCGTACTGTGAGCGGGTAATCGCCCACAGTGAGGGAGGTCCGCATGCTCGCCAGAGGAGCCGTCGCGGCCGGCCTGCTCGCGGTCGTGACCGTGGGCGGCGCCGGCCCCGCGCAGGCCCGCTACCGCTACGACTTCCGCAGCCGCGAGGTGGTCATCTGGAGCGAGCCGAAGGGCGGCGCGGCCCAGCTCGGCGTGGGCCGTCCCGGCGACGGCTTCGACTCCGACCGGTCGGAGGAGCACGAGCCGTTCCGCTGCGACGACGCCTTCGACAGCACCCTGTGGCACCACGGCACCGACGCGGCCACCGGCGTCGTCGGGTGGGTGCCGGCCTGCCACCTCGACGACCCCGACTGACCGGCCTGCCACCTCGACGCCCCGGCTTACCGGTCGCCGGCGGGGTCAGCGCCCGGCGCCCACCGGCTCCTGCGCGCGCTCGCGGCGCGGCTCCGGCTCGTCCTCCTCGTGGCCCTCGACCGACAGGTTCGGCAGCAGCCGGTCCAGCCAGCGCGGGCACCACCAGTTCGCCCGGCCGAGCAGCACCATCGTGGCCGGCACGAGGAAGCCGCGGATGACGGTCGCGTCCACCGCGATGGCCACGGCCAGCCCGACGCCGAACGTCTTGACCATCGCGTCCGGGTAGGCGATGAACGCCACGAACACCGCCACCATGATCAGGGCGGCCGAGGTGATGACCCGGCCGGTCGAGCCGAGGCCCTCGGCCACCGCCCGGCTGTTGTCGCCGTGCCGGGCGTGAGCCTGGCGCACCGCCGTCAGCAGGAACACCTCGTAGTCCATCGACAGGCCGAACAGCACCGCGAACAGCATCAGCGGCACGTAGCTCTCGATCGGCACGGAGAAGAACAGCGTCTGGAGGTAGGAGGCGTCCATCGGCGCGTCCATGCCGACCAGGCCGCTGCCGAGGCCGATCGAGAACACCAGCGCCAGCGCGCCGAACGCGGCGCCCAGCGACACCAGGTTCATCACGGCGGCCTTGACCGCGACGACGGGCGCGCGGAAGGCGAACAGGAGGAGCAGCGCGCTGAGCAGCACGACCACGCCGATGACCAGCGGGGTGCGCTCGTTCATGCGGTCCCCGGCGTCGGTCAGCCCGGCCACCTTGCCGCCGACGTGCACCTGGACGCCCGGGATCGAGATGGCCCTGACCTCCCTGACCACCTCGGCGGCCTTAGGGTCGCTCGGCGCGTAGTCGCTGATCGTCTGGAGCAGCACCGAGCGGCCGGAGGCGTTGACCTTCGGGTCCGACACGTGGGCGACCCCGTCGACGCGGGCGACCTCGTCGGCGAGCCGCTTGACGGTGGCGTCCCCGGCGCCGGAGACCTTCTCCGGCAGCTCGGCGACCACGATCAGCGGGCCGTTGCTGCCGGGGCCGAAGGCCGTGGCCATCAGCTCGTACGCGCGCCGCCCGGCCGAGTCCTTGGCCGCGTACCCCTCGTCCAGGGGCCCCAGCTGCAGCGCGAGCGCGGGCGCGGCCAGCGCGCCGAGCACGAGGACGCTGCCGATCAGCACCCGCCACGGCCGGCGCGCCACCCACGCGCCGAGCCCGGCCCAGCCCGCGCCCCCGCCGCGGGTGGACGACCGCCCGCGCACCAGCGGCACCTTGAGCGCGTTGACGCGGTGGCCGAGCAGCCCGAGCAGGGCGGGCACGAGGGTGACCGAGGTCAGCACGGCGAAGACGACGGAGATGCCGGTCACCCAGCCGAGCGTGCTCAGCAGCGGGAACCCGGCCAGCATCAGCGCGCTCAACGCGATGATCACCGTGCCGCCGGCGAACACGACGGCCCCGCCCGAGCTGGAAACCGTCCGGCGTACGGACTCCACGACCGGCACGCCGTCGGCCAGCAGCTTGCGGTGGCGCGACAGCAGGAACAGCGCGTAGTCGATGCCGACGCCGAGCCCGATCATCGTGGACATGATCCCGGCCTGCTTGGGCATGTCCACGACGTAGCCGAGCAGGCCGATCACGCCGAGCCCGGTCGCGACGCTGACCAGCGCGGCGAAGATCGGCACCATCGCGGCGACCAGCGTCCCGAAGGCGAAGACCAGCACGAGCAGCGCGCAGACCACGCCGATGATCTCGCTCGGCCCGGTCTTGATCTCCTTGCTCGCCGGGTTGGAGTCGGCGGCGGGCACCACTTCCAGCCCGGCGTCCCTGGCCGGGCCCGCGGCGTCGGACAGGGCCTGGGTGTCCTCGCCCACCTTGTCGGGGTCGTTGCCCTGCATCTTGACGGTGATCACGCCGATCTGCAGGTTCGAGGCGATGCCGCCCATCCGGTAGGGCGTGTCCACCTGGACGACGTGCGGCATCGTGCGCATCGCGGCCACCGAGCGCTCGACGGCCTGCTTATGCGGTTCGTCGGTGAGCTTCCCGTCCGCGGAGTACAGGAGGAGTTGCACGGTTCCGCCGGCGGCGTAGCCGGGGCCGAAGCCCTCCTTCATCAGGTCGTGCGCGCGCTGCGCGTCTGTGCCCGGGATGGAGGCGTCGTTGCTGACCGGGCTGCCGAGCGCGAGGCTCGCACCCATCAGGCCCGCGGCCAGGACCACCCATAAAGCCAGCACGATCCGCCCGTGCCGCGCGCACCAGCCACCCAGCCGACCAAGAAACCGCGTCATCGTCTCGCCCCTGCCCGACGGCCGTCCTGTACGGTCGTACAGGACTACGATAAAACGGAGGACATCGGAAATTCCGGATCCCGTGGGAAATGAGACGATGACCACACCCGACGACACCCGCTCCCGGATCCTGGCGGCCGCGCGCGAGCTGTTCGCCGAGCGCGGCTACGCGGGCACCTCGCTGGCCGACATCGCCGCCGCGGTCGGGCTGACCAAGACCGCCGTCGCCTACCACTTCCATCCCAAGGACCGGCTGGCCTCCGAACTGCTCTCCCCCGCCGCGGCCGAGATGATCACGCTGCTCGACACCGAGCATCCCGACCGCAAGGCGTTCGTCGAGGCCCTGGCCGTCTTCGCGGTGCGGCACCGCGCGGTGATCCGCCTGTTCATGGAGGACCTGGCGGCCGACGACAGCCAGCCGCCAGGCTCCGAGCGCGCGGTCGTCGGCACGTTCAGGGACGAGATCTTCGCCAAGCTCGCCGGCGAGAACCCGGGCCCCGAGGCCAGGGTCAGGTGCTGGGCGCTGCTCGGGGCGCTGCAGTGGGGCGTGGTCAAGACCATGGACCTGCCCGAGGACCAGGTCACGGCGGTCATGCTGGAGTCCGCGCTGGCCTTCTGACGGCTTCCCCACCACCTCTCCACCGCCACCCCCGCCGCTTCCCCGCCGCTTCCCCGCCGCTTCTCCACTACCTCCCCGCCGCCTCCCCGCCGCCTCCCCGGCGCTTGCGGGCGCGCCGGCGGCGGCTACAGGCCGGTCGAGGGGTCGGTGGCGGGGCCGGTCGGGGTCTGCGTGGGCTCCTCGGGGCCGGGGCCGCCGGACTGGCCGGCGACGCCGACCGTGATCACCACCACGTCGCCGGGCGCGGCACAGGTGCCCGGGGTCAGGCTCTGGCTCAGGACGGTGTCCGCCTTGGCGTCGTCGTCCACGACCTGGGCGCGGGACCGTACCGTGAAGCCGGCCGCGACCAGGTCGGCCCGGCCGTCGGCGCGGGGCCGACCCACCACCGACGGCACCTCCACACCCTGGCGGGCCACCGTGAGCGCCACCGTCGCGCCGCCCGGCAGGCGCGCGCCGGCCTCCGGCCGCGTCGCGAGGACCTGGCCGTCCGGCTGGTCGGAGCAGGCCCGGGTGACCGTCCCCGCCGCGAGCCCGGCGGCGGTGAGCGCCGCCTCGGCCGCCTTGCGCTGCCGTCCGATCACGGACGGCACCGGCACCCCCGCCGACACCTCCAGCGCGACCGCGCCGCCCCGGCCCACCACCGTGCCGGCCGCCGGACGGCTGCCCAGCACCCGGCCGATCTCCCGCGGCGAGTCGGTTCTGGTGACCGTGCCGACGGTCAGCCCGGCCTGCTTGAGCGCCTTGACCGCGTCGGCCCGGCCCAGGCCGGTCAGCGGCGGGACCACGACCGTCACCGGCCGCCCGGCTGTCGGCTCACCGGTCGGTTCGCCCGTGGGTTCGACGGTGGGCTCGACAGTGGGCTCGACAGTGGGCTGGACGGCGGGCGCGACGGTGGGCACGCGCTGCCGCTCCGCCGGCTTCCCGCCCGGACGCGAGGAGGCGTGCGCCGAGCGCGCCGGGGTGGGCGGGTTCGGCGGCAGCACGGACGCCTGGCCGGAGCGATGGCCATTGAGCGCGGGCACGATCACGGTGAGGACGACCGCGGTCACCAGCAGCGCCGCGCACACCGCCACGACCGCCTGCACCCACCCGGCCCCGCGTCCCCGGCCCTGCCGGTCCGGCCCGCCCGTCCCGGCCCGCGTCAGCAGGCCGTCCGACGTCCTCGGGCCGTCCGGCGTCCTCGGGCCGTCCGGCGGGCCGGCCTCGTCCGGCGTCCTCGGGCCTCGCGGGGGCGCCTCGACCGGCGCCGTCGGGTCCGGCGGGGTCGTCGGGGTCGTCGGGGTCGTCGGGCCGGTGGACGTGGGAGGTTCCGGGCCGGCGCCCGTGCGGGAGCGCAGGTGGTAGGCGCCGGCCACGCCGGTGACCTCGGGCTCGGCCAGCGGCACCGGCGGACGTTGCCCGGGGACCAGCGGCACGTCGCCGTGCCCATGGTCCGGCGCGTCCGGCTCGCCGAGCAGCGCGAGCAGCAGTTCCCTGCTGGAGGGCCGGTTCCTGACGTCCTTGTCCAGGCAGGCGGCGACCAGCACCCGCAGCCGCCCGTCCAGCCGGCCCAACTCGGGCGGGGCGGTCAGGATGCGGTGCAGCACCGGCGCCACCGAGTCCTGCCCGAACGGCGCGCTCGCGTTGGCCGCGAAGCACATCGTCGCGCCCCAGGAGAAGACGTCGGCCGCCCCCGTCACGGCCGAGGCGGTGATCTGCTCGGGAGCCATGTACGCCGGCGTGCCCACGCCCCTGTTCGTCACCGTGGCCGCCGCGTCCAGCGCCCTGGCCAGGCCGAAGTCGATCACCCGCGGCCCGTCCGGCCCGAGCAGCACGTTCTGCGGCTTGAAGTCCCGGTGCACGATGCCCGCCCGGTGGATCGCGGCCAGCGCGGTCGCGGTGCCGACCGCCAGCCGCTCCAGCGCGCCGCCGTGCCGCGGCCCGGTCAGCGAGACCTCCCGGTGCAGCGAGGGCCCGTCGACGTACTCGCTCACGATGTACGGCCGGCCCTCGTCGAACCCGGCGTCGATCACCTGGGCCGTGCAGAACCTCGCCACATGCTTGGCCAGCTCCACCTCCCGCAGGAACGCCCCTTGCTCGTCCCCCACGGGCCCGTGCAGCAGCTTGACCGCGTACCTCTCGCCGCTTCGCGAACCGAGGAACACCGCGCCCTGTCCGCCTTCACCCAGCCGCCCGGCGAGCTCGTACTCGCCGAGCCTGTGCGGGTCCCCCGTTCTCAGCGGCTGCGCCGTCGGCACGGGGCGCCTCCCCTCGCCGCCACCCCTTCTTGCTCTCCACTGAAGGCAACGGGCGGCGTTCAGTCAACAGTGTGCACGGCAATCGCCGCCTGACCGTGACACAGCCGGTCAGGAGGCGCGGGAGAGCCGGCCCGAGTACATGACGGCGCCGGTGTCGGACCGGGTCACCTTGACCTGGAACCGGTTGGGGTCGTCCGAGGGGACGATGCGGACCGTCCCGGCGTGGCACGCCTGGCCCTTGACCTGGCCGAGAGCGAACACGACGGCGCTCCTGGTGGGGGTGAGCCGGCCGGAACAGTGCAGGTCGGCGCCCCAGCGCATGGTGGATGCGCCGCCGGCGCGCAGGCGCAGCTCGACCGGGAAGACCCGGCCGGCCGTGGGGTGCTCGGCCGATCCCGTCCAGGTGCCGTCCAGGGGGGCGCGCGTCGCGTCCGGTTTCCCGGTGGTGGGGGTGGGGCTGTGCTGGGCCGTCCCCTTCCCGGGGCCGTCCAGGCCGGGTCCTTGGGACGCGCGCAACCAGAACACGAGACCGGCGACCCCCATCGCGACCCCGGCCACCGCCACGACCACCTGCCACCTCTGCCACGACCTGCGCCCCGCGCCGGCGGGCGTCCCTTCGAGGGGAGTGAAGGAGGGTCCCCCGGCCGCGACGGCGGGCGTCCCTTCGAGAGGTGCGGTGGGCGCTCTCCCGGGCGCGGGGGCGGAGGGCCTTTCGGGGGAGGGCCAGGGGGTTGTGGGGGGCGTCGCTTCCGGAGAGAGGCGGGGCGCGCGGGATCCCCCGGGAGAGGGCCAGGGGACTGTGGCGGGCGCGTCTTCCGGAGAGGGGCGGGGCGCGGTGGTGGGGGTTCTGTCGAGGGTGGGGGTGGTATGCGGGAAGGGGGGCGGCGGGGCCGGGGCGGCGGCTTGGGCGCCGGAGGGCAGGACGTCGCCCGTTCCGCCGTCCTGGCCGAGCAGCGCGCGCAACGTCTCCTCGGCGTCCGGACGGTCGCGCGGGTCGTGGGCCAGGCACGCCTCCACGATCTCCCGCAGCCGCCCCGACAACCCGCGCAGATCCGGCTTGCCGTACAGGATCCGGGCCAGGACCTCCTGGTAGGTGTCCGCCATGTACGCGTGCCGCCCCCCGGCCGTGTACGCCACGGTCAGCCCCCACGCCCACATGTCCGCGGGCGGCCCCGCAGCCTCCCCGCTGATGCGCTCGGGCGACAGGTAGGCCGGCGTGCCGATGGGCGACCTGGTCGTGGTGGCGGCGGCGTCCATGAGCCGGGACACCCCGAAGTCGATCACCCGCGGCCCGTCGAGGCTGAGCAGCACGTTGCCCGGCTTCAGGTCCCGGTGCACGACCCCCGCCCGGTGGATCGCCCCCAGGGCGGTGGCGGTGCCGATGGCCAGCCGGTCGAGCGAGCCGCCGCGCCGCGGCCCACCGGCCATCACGTGCTCGCCCAGCGAGGGCCCTTCGACGTACTCGCTGACCAGGTAGGGCCGGTCGCCGTCGAGGTCGGCGTCGAGGAGCTGGGCGGTGCAGAAGGCCGCGACCCGGCGCACCGCCTCCACCTCGCCGAGGAACCTGCGCCGCACGTCGGCGTCCTTGGACACGCTCGCGTGCAGCAGCTTGATCGCGACCTGCCCCCCGGCCGCCGAGTGACCGAGGAAGACGACGCCCTGGCCGCCCTGCCCGAGCCTGCGCGAGAGCCGGTACTCCCCCAGCTGTCGGGGATCATCAGCATGGAGCTCGGACATAGGGCGTCATTATGACACCGCCTGCAGCAGCGCGGCGTAGCCGTCGAGGGCGCGCAGGACGACGTCGGCCGGGCCGCTCGGCAGGGTGGCCACGGCCTCCTCGATGCCGAGCCCGGCGAAGTGGTCCAGCTTCTCCCTGGTGGGCAGCGTCCCGAACGGGATCACCCTGGCCATCGGCCGCCCGGCCTTCTCGCACGCCTCGCGCAGCGCGGGCAGGGCGTCCTTGACGCCCTTGCCGCCGATGGGCATCCAGCCGTCGCCGTACTCGGCGATGTGCGCGAACAGCTTCGGCCCGGCGGCCCCGCCGAGGTAGACGGGCAGGTCGTGCGCGGGCTTGGGCCACGACCAGGACGGTTCGAGCCCTTCGACGGCGGCCACCTCGTCCCGCCAGAAGGCCCGCATGGCCAGCACGTTGCGCCGGGCGACCTCGCGCCGCCGCCCGTACGGCACGCCGTGGTTCTCGATCTCCTCGACGTTCCAGCCGAACCCGACGCCGACCACCACGCGCCCGCCCGACAGGTGGTCGAGCGTGGCCAGGGCCTTGGCGGTCACGATCGGGTCGCGCTGGGCGGCGAGCAGGATGCCGGTGCCGACGCGCAGCCGCCGGGTCGCGGCGGCGGCGAAGGAGAGCGCGACCAGCGGGTCCAGGGTGCGCTTGTACTCCTCGGGCAGCTCGGCCTGGCCGCCGGCGGGCGGCGTGCGGCGGCTGACCGGGATGTGGGTGTGCTCGGGCAGGTAGAGCGAGTCGAACCCGCGCTCCTCGGCCGCGGCCGCGAGGTCCTGGACCGGCATGGCCAGATCCGTGGCGAACATCGTGACACCCAGCCTCATACGGCCTCCTCATGTCAACCAAGCGATTGCTCGGCTAAGATTTCCAGGGTAGCTTGCAAGGCGACGTCCGCGGAAAGAGGTTCCCGGTGAAGTTCTCTATCTTCCTGAATCCGCAGATTCCAGGCTCTGGATACGCGGCCGAGGAGAACGCCAAGGCACGGCGTCCCATCGGACGCGACACAGAGTCGTATCAGCGGCTGCTGCACGAGGTGCGGGAGATAGCCGTCCACGCCGACCAGATCGGGTTCGACGCGCTGATGATGACCGAGCACCACTTCCACTCCGAGGGGATGGAGTTCTCGGTCAATCCGCTGATGTTCCTCACCGACCTCGCCGCACGGACCGAGCGCATCCTGCTCGCCCCGCTCGGCATGGTGCTGCCCGCCTGGGACCCGATCAGGGCCGCCGAGGACGTGGCGCTGCTCGACCAGTTCAGCAAGGGCCGGCTGCGGCTCGGCGTGGCCCGGGGTTACCAGAACCGCTGGATGAACGTCCTCGGCCAGCGCTGGCAGGCCGCCGCCGCCCGCTCCGACGGCTCGGCCTCGGACACGCGGAACTTCGACGTCTTCGGCGAGGTGCTGAAGATCATGAAGATGGCCTGGACGCAGGAGACCCTCCGCTACAAGTCCGACGTGCTGGACTACGAGGTGCCATACCCCTTCGACGGTATCGAGGGCTGGCCCGCGATGGAATGGACCAAGACCTTCGGGGCGCCCGGCGAGGTCTCCGACGACGGGAAGATCCAGGCCATCTCGGTCTGCCCCCGGCCGTACCAGAACCCGCATCCGGAGTTGTGGCAGCCGTTCACGATCTCCGACCGGTCGGTGATCAGGGCCGCGCAGGAGGACATCCTGCCGTGGATGTTCACCCCCAACCCCGACGACCACGCCGCCAAGGCCAAGCTCTACCAGGAGGAGTCGGCCCGGCAGGGCCGCCACTACAAGCTGGGCGAGCACACCGGCATCCTGAAGATCGTCGGCATCGCGGACACCACCGAAGAGGCGATCAACACCTTCGGCCGCAGCATCCCCAAGGACTTCGCCGCCTTCTTCGGCCCCTTCGGCTACCTGGAGGTGCTGCGCAAGAAGGAGGACGAGAAGCACAAGCCGATCTCCCCCGAGAAGGGCGACGCCAAGCGCATGAACGACGTGGAGATGGCCCTGTTCGGCACGCCGGACGACGTCAAGCGCGGCATCCAGCGCATGCTCGACCGCATGCCGGACCTGGAGTGGTTCGGCCTGTACATGCAGGGGCAGCAGGGCGTGCTCCCGCTGGACACGGTCAAGCGGAACCTGGAGATGTTCGCCACCAAGGTCGCGCCGGAGTTCCGATGAAGATGTGGCTGGGGGCCTCGTTCGTCCCGACCGACCAGTTCGTGGAGCTGGCGCGGGCGGCCGAGCGCTGCGGCTTCGACACCTTCACGCTGTCGGACCACCTGTTCTACGCCGACTTCGCCTCGCGGTACCCGTACTCGCGGTCGGGCGCGCCCCGGTGGGACGCCGAGACGCACTGGCCCGACGTGTGGGTGACGATCGGCGCGATGGCCACGGCGACCACGACGCTGCGCTTCTCGCCGAACGTCTACATCGCCCCGGCCCGCGACCTGTTCACCGTGGCCAAGCTGGTCTCCACGGCGGCGGTGCTGTCGCGGGAACGGGTGACGTTCGGGGTCGGGGTGGGGTGGTGCGAGGAGGAGTTCGCCGGCACCGGCCAGGACTTCCACACCCGGGGCCGCCGCCTCGACCGGATGCTGCCCACGCTGCGCGCCCTGTGGTCCGGCGAGACCGTCGAGCTGGACGGCCTGCCGCCGCTGTCGATCTCCCCCACGCCGGCCGGGCCCGTGCCCGTCTACGTGGGCGGGGACAGCGAGGCGGCGCTGCGCCGGGCCGCCCGCTTCGGCGACGGCTGGCTGGGCAACCGCATCTACACCGAGGAGCAGCTCGACCCGGTGCTCGACACCCTCCGCCGGCACCTCGACGAGAACGGCAGGACGGGCCCGTTCGACATCGTCGCCCCGCTGGCCGTGCTGCCGGACGCCGAGACCTACCGCCGCTTCGCCGCCAAGGGCGTGACCGCCACCATGGCCGCCCCCTGGTGGCTGGCCACCCCCGAGGAGAAGGCCCGGTACGGCGAGGACAGTCTCGAACTCAAGATCGCCACGATGGAGCGCTTCGCCGAGGAGGTCATCGCCAAACTCTGACCCCGAAGGCCCGGCCCCCCAGAACCAGAGCTCCGGAACCCCCGGAGCCTCAGAACCTCCGACGATCCTGGCCGGGAGCGCGGCACGCGCGCCCCGGTCACGATCCCCCTTCGGCCAGGTTGGCCATGATCCGCCGCAGCATGCCCGTGACCTGCTCGATCTCCTCCCCGGAGAAGCCCGAGAAGACCTGGCGGCTGACCCCGCCGAAGATCGGCGGCAGGCGCGGCACCAGCGCGTGCCCCTCGTCCGTCAGCTCGATGACGACCGAGCGCCGGTCCTCGGGCCGCCGGACCCGCCGCAGCAGCCCCTTGGCCTCCAGCCGGTCCAGCAGCCGGGTCATCCCGGCCGTGTCCGTGCCGAGCCGGCCCTTCAGCACGCCGGGCGTGCTGCGCCCGCCCGCCGCGTGCAGCAGCAGCGCCGCCTGCTGCGCCGTGAGCCCGAGCGGCGCCAGGCGGCGCTCGGTCTCGGTGTTGAGCTCCCGCCCCACCTGCACGAGCAGCGACCCGCCGCCCAGCACCAGTTCGAACGGCGGCGGCAAACGATCGTCGGTCACGCGACCAGAATAGCTGGCGCAAGCATTTACTGTCGCGACAGCTATCGTCTATCGTCGGATTCATGGACACCTCTGCCCACGTCATCGTCGCAGGAGGCGGCATCGGCGGCTTATCCCTGGCCCAGGGCCTGCGCAAGGCCGGCTTCCAGGCCACCGTCCTGGAGCGCGACCCCTCGGCGGTGGCCGGCCGAGG
>NZ_JBSFGJ010000188.1:0-17325 GCF_053596515.1 Nonomuraea sp. NPDC001684 | reverse complement strand
GCCGCGCGTGCGCGGAACGCGTGGTCACCCAGACCCTGGCCGCGACAGCCCTGCTGGCGCCCGGCGCCGAGGTCACCGCGCTACGACGGCTGTTCGCCGAGCTCCTGGGCCGTACGGAGAACCTGCGCATGATCGCCGAGCTGATGGCGGGCGGCGACGTCCGCCACGACATGGGGGAGGAGCGGCCCGCCGGGCCCACCGGCTGGTTCGCGCCGTCCCTGGCGCTGACCACCGGCGACGGGCGGCCGCGGCGCCTGGCCGAGCTGATGCGCGACGCCCGCCCCCTGCTCCTGGACCTGACCGGCGGCGACGCCCTGGCCGCCGCCGCCGCGCCCTGGCTCGGCCGGGTGCGCCACGTGGCCGCCACCGCCGCCACCGCCGCCGACGCTCCCGCCCCGGCGCTGCTCGTCCGGCCCGACGGCTACGTCGCCTGGGCGGGCGCGGGCCCCGACGGCCTCAGGGCCGCCCTCGCCCGCTGGTTCGGCCCGAGCTGAGCCGGGCCGTCCGTCCGGACGGGGAGGGGTCACTCCGGGCTGGTGAGGCGGGCCAGCACGATGCCGCCGACGATCAGCGCCAGCGCCGCCATCCGGCCGATCGACATCGGGTCCTTGTGCACGACGACGCCCAGGGCGATCGCGCCGACCGCCCCGATGCCGGTGAAGACCGCGTACGCGGTGCCGACCGGGAGGGTCTTCATCGAGTACGACAGCAGCCAGACCGCGGCCACCATGAGGACGAAGCAGATCAGCGTGGGCAGCGGCCTGGTGAAGCCCTGGGTGGGCTTGATGCTCTGCGCCCAGGCGATCTCGACCAGCCCGGCCAGCCCGAGGATGAGCCAGTTCATCGTCAGAACTCCTTCCCCAGGTCGCGGGCGCCGCGCAGCGCGGCGGCGTACAGCTCGTCGTGCTGGGCGCGCAGGTGGAACAGGCCGGGGTCGACGCGGGAGTTGGCCAGCTCGGCGGCGACGACGGTGGTGTCCTCGACGGCGAAGTGGCCGGCGAAGAAGTCACGCAGGTAGCGCTCCTGGTAGTCGAACCTGGCCTTGGGGGCGCCGGGCGAGTAGGCCCCGCCGCGCGCGGTGGTGACCACGAAACGCCGCCCGGCCAGGGACATCTTGGGGAAGGTCACCTGGTCGAGCCAGGCCTTGAGCGCCGACGGGATCGAGTAGTTGTACATCGGGGTGGCGATCAGCACCACGTCCGCGGCCACCAGCTGCGACAGCAGCGGCTCGACGATCGCCCAGGCGGCGGCCTGCTCCGGGGTGCGGGCGGCCTCGTGGTAGCGGGAGATGTCGGTGATCTGGTTGGCCATGACGTAGTCGCACAGCTCGGTCCACGCCTCCCCGATGTGCGGCACCGGCTCGGCGGCCAGGTCGCGGTGGACGTAGGTGCCCTCGGGGTGGGCGGACCGCCACGCCTCGGCGAAGGCGTCGCCGAGCTCGCGGCTGATCGAACGGCGTCGGGCGCTGGCGTCCAGGTGCAGCAGAACGGCCATGGGAGGGGCTCCTCGAAATAAGTGGACATGACGTCCGTTTTGCGGTCGAGGTGACCGTAGCAACTAAGCGGGCACGTTGTCCACTTATGTCGAGGTGGGTTAGAGTCGCCGCCATGGAGTCCCGTACCGAGTTGCTGACCGGGCGTCCCGTGGCGGAGGCGGGCCGCCCGCGCGAGCGCGCCGACGCCGCCCGCAACCGCGCCAAGGTGCTCGCCGCCGCGGCCGAGCTGTTCGCCACCCGCGACCCGCGCGGCGTGACCATGGACGACATCGCCAAGGCCGCCGGCGTCGGGCGGGGCACGCTCTACCGCCGCTATCCCGACACCGTCTCGATCGCGCAGGCCCTGCTGGACGAGCACGAGCGCGAGCTGCAGGAACGCCTGCTGCGCGGCGACCCGCCGCTCGGCCCCGGCGCGCCCCCCGCCGACCGGCTCGCCGCCTTCTACGCCGCGATGGTCGGCCTGCTGGACGAGCACATCTCGCTCGTCCTGGGCGCCGAGCAGGGCGCGTTGCGCTACGCCACCGGCGCCTACGGGTTCTGGCGGGCGCACGTACGGGTGCTGCTGGGCGAGGCGGGCGTCCCGGAGACCGAGGCGCTGGCCGACATCCTCCTCGCCCCGCTGGGCCCCGACGTCTACGCCGAGCAGCGCAGGCGCGGGCTCACCCCCGAGCAGATCACCGCCGCCCTGGCCCGGCTGGCGCACGGCATCGTCGCCCGGGACGCCGGGCACTGACCGCGCCGGCGGCGGCTCAGCTCGGTGGCCCGGCAGTCGAGGGCGAGCGCGTTCCCGGTGATGACGGCGGCGGGGAAGCCGGGCCCATGTCGTCGTCCAGCGCCGGGCTGCGGTGCAGGCGGACGAACCGCTCGCACAGCGCGAGGTCGTCCGGGGCCAGGATCTCCAGCCGGATCATGAAGCAGAACCCGGCGCCGCGCGCGAGGGGCCGGCCCGTCCTCGCCTGCCCGCTCCGGTCGCGGGTTACGCGGTGAGGGCGTCGCGGAGGAAGCCCAGGATGTGCGCCCGCGCGTCCTCGGCCTGGGGGGCCAGCACCGGCATGCTGAGGAAGGCGTGCCCGGCCCCGGGGTACTCGGCCAGGCGGGCGGGGGTGCCGGCGGCCCGCAGCGCCTCGGCGTAGCGGCGGCCGTGGTCGGCGATCGGGTCGTGGGTCGGCACCGCCACGAGCGCCGGGGCCAGCCCGCCCAGGTCGCCGGCGTGCAGCGGGGAGAGCGCGCGGGCGTCCGTCCCCTCGGGCACGGCGAGCCGGTGGAACAGCCGCAGCACCGGCACGCTGAGCGTCGGGGTGTCGGCGTACTGGGCCGTCGACGGGTGGTCGAACATCGTCCCGGCCACCTCCACGGCGGGGTTGACCAGCACCTGGGCCTTCAGGGGCAGACCGGCGTCGCGGGCCCTGATCGCCGCCAGGGCGCAGATCAGGCCGCCGCAGCTCTCGCCGAACAGGACGGCCCGCGCCGGGTCGACGCCCCACTGCGCGGCGTGCTCCAGCACGTGCCGGAGCACGTCCCAGCCGTCGTCGGCGGCGGCGGCCAGCGGTGTGTGCCGGTCGAGCAGGCGGTGGTCCACCGAGACGACGACGGCGGGCAGGTGGGCGGCGAGGTGGCTGTTGACCCAGTCGCTCTGCGGCGCCGTGCCGACGAAGCCGCCTCCGTGCACGTGCAGCACGAGCGGCAGGACGTCCCCCGGCTCGGCCGCTCGGGGCCGGTGGACCCGGACGCGGATGTCGCGGCCGGGCAGCGCCACCGTCCGCCAGTCGATGGCGGCGCCGGGATCCGGCCGGCCGGTGATCGCCTGTGCCTCGACGGAGGCGCGCAGCCGGTTCTCCGCCTCGACGTAGGCGGCCAGTTCGGCGGGGGTGACGGTGTCCCAGTCCGGCGTGACCGGACGCAGGCCGGTGGTTTCGCTCATGCTCGTCTCCTCAGGTTTTCGCTACTTGAAGTATCGATACCTAAGGTAGCGAAAACCTGCCGTGGCCGGTCTATGACCTCGATCACATGTCGGTCCGCCCGTGAGGCCCGCGAGGAGCGGCTCCGCGGCGGGTGGCCGGATCGGAGCGGGGGTTCTTCGCAACACGAGATGTTGGGTGTGACTTTTTGATCCGCCCTATATATGGTGTCTCCCGCAGCCGGTTCGGTCGCCCCGCCAGGGCGGCCGAGGCAAGAGGGAACCCGGTGGGAATCCGGGACTGCCCCGCAGCGGTGAGTGGGAACGACCGCCGTCAGACGCACTGGGCCGAAGGCCCGGGAAGCGACGGCCAGTAGGCAGCGACAGCATGCCCATGAGTCCGAAGACCTGCCGGCGCGCCGCGCGCGATCATGCGCGCGCGGCTGGTCCGAGGCCGCGCGGGACGGTGGACGGCACCGGCGAGAGGGCTGTGGCGCCTCGCCGTCCGCCTCCTGCGCGCGTTCTCGGCCACTGACCGAGTTCACGAGGGGAGAGCGCAGTGACGGTCACAGGGGACCCGATGACGGACCTGGCCGGGACGGCGCGGGCGGACGCCGACAGGTCCGCGCCGCGGCGCGTCCAGATGCAGGTGCGCAAGCGCAACGGCACCGCGGAGCCGGTCGACGTCAACAAGATCGTACGTGCGGTGGAGCACTGGGCGACCGATCTGACGGACATCGACCCGATGCGGGTGGCCACCAAGACGATCAGCGGCCTCTACGACGGGGCCACCACCGCCGAGCTGGACCGGCTGTCCATCCAGACGGCCGCCGAGATGATCGGCGAGGAGCCGCAGTACTCGCGCCTGGCCGCGCGGCTGCTGTCGGGCTACATCGACAAGGAGGTCCGCGGGCAGGGCGTGGCCTCCTTCAGCCAGGCGATCCGGCTGGGCCACGCCGAGGGGCTCATCGGCGACGAGACCGCCGAGTTCGTCAACGCCAACGCCCGCAAGCTCGACGACGCCATCGACGTCACCGCCGACCTGCGGTTCGAGTACTTCGGGCTGCGCACGGTCTATGACCGTTACCTGCTGCGCCACCCGTCCACCCGGCTGGTGGTGGAGACGCCGCAGTACTGGCTGCTGCGCGTGGCCTGCGGGCTGGCCGAGACGCCCGCCGAGGCGGTCGGCTTCTACCGGCTCATGTCGTCGCTGGCCTATCTGCCCAGCTCGCCGACGCTGTTCAACTCCGGCACCCGGCACACCCAGATGTCCTCCTGCTACCTGGTCGACTCGCCCCGTGACGAGATCGGCTCCATCTACGACCGTTACGCCCAGGTGGCGCAGTTGTCGAAGTTCGCCGGCGGGATCGGCATCTCCTGGTCGCGGGTGCGCTCCCGGGGCGCGCTGATCCGCGGCACGAACGGGCACTCCAACGGCATCGTCCCGTGGCTGCGCACGCTCGACGCGTCCGTGGCCGCCGTCAACCAGGGCGGCCGGCGCAAGGGCGCGGCCTGCGTCTACCTGGAGCCCTGGCACCCGGACGTCGAGGAGTTCCTGGAACTGCGCGACAACACCGGCGAGGACGCCCGCCGCACCCACAACCTCAACCTGGCCAACTGGATCCCCGACGAGTTCATGCGCCGGGTCGAGGCCGACGGCACCTGGTCGCTGTTCGACCCCGACGAGGTCCCCGAGCTGCCCGACCTGTGGGGCGAGGCGTTCGAGGAGGCCTACCGCGCCGCCGAGCGCGACGGCCGGTACGTCCGGCAGGTCAAGGCCCGCGACCTGTACGCCAAGATGATGCGCACCCTGGCCCAGACCGGCAACGGCTGGATGACCTTCAAGGACGCCGCCAACCGCCTGTGCAACCAGGCGGCCGAGCCCGGCAACGTCGTGCACCTGTCCAACCTGTGCACCGAGATCGTCGAGGTGTCCAGCGACGCCGAGACCGCGGTCTGCAACCTGGGCTCGGTCAACCTCGCCGCCCACCTGACGGGCACGGGCCCCGGCGGCGACATCGACGGCGGCATCGACTGGGAGCGGCTGCGCGCCACCGTCCGCACCGCGGTCACCTTCCTCGACCGGGTGATCGACATCAACTACTACCCGAGCGAGCAGGCCGCGGCCAGCAACCCGCGCTGGCGCCCGGTCGGCCTCGGCGTGATGGGCCTGCAGGACGTCTTCTTCGCCCTGCGCCTGCCGTTCGACTCGGCCGAGGCCAAGGAGCTGTCCACCCGGATCGCCGAGGAGATCTACCTGTCGGCGCTGGAGACCTCCGCCGGCCTGGCCGAGCGCTTCGGCGCCCACCCCGCCTACGACCAGACGTGGGCGGCCCGCGGCCGGCTCCAGCACGACCTGTGGGGTCAGAGCGGCACCCAGGCCGGGCGCTGGGACGCGGTGCGCGAGCGCATCGCCGCCCACGGCCTGCGCAACTCGCTGCTGATCGCGATCGCGCCGACCGCCACCATCGCCTCGATCGTCGGCTGCTACGAGTGCATCGAGCCGCAGGTGTCCAACCTGTTCAAGCGCGAGACGCTGAGCGGGGAGTTCCTGCAGATCAACAACGCGCTGGTGGCCGAGCTGAAGTCGCGCGGCCTGTGGAACGACCGCGTCCGGGCGGCCATCAAGCAGGCCGAGGGCTCGGTGCAGGGCATCGCCGAGCTGCCGGAGGACGTGCGCCGGCTGTTCCGCACCGCCTGGGAGCTGCCGCAGCGGGCGCTGATCGACATGGCCGCCGCGCGCTCGCCGTTCATCGACCAGAGCCAGTCGCTCAACCTGTTCATGAGCGCGCCGACGATCGACAAGCTCTCCTCGATGTACCTGTACGCCTGGAAGTCCGGCCTGAAGACCACCTACTACCTGCGCTCGCGCCCGGCCACCCGTATCCAGCAGGCCACCGTGCCCCTCGCGCACCCCGCGCCCCTCGCGAACAAGTCCGAGGAGGCCCTGGTGTGCTCCCTGGAGAACCCCGAGTCGTGCGAGGCCTGCCAGTGACCCCCGAGGAGAATCCGATGTTGCTCGACCCGGGCATGAGCCTCACCCTGCGGCCCATGCGCTACCCCCTGTTCTTCGACCGCTACCGCGACGCGATCAAGAACACCTGGACGGTCGAGGAGGTGGACCTGCACTCCGACCTGAGCGACCTGCCCAAGCTGTCGGCGGCCGAGCGCCACCTGGTCAGCCGCCTGGTCGCCTTCTTCGCCACCGGCGACACGATCGTGGCCAACAACCTGGTGCTCAACCTCTACCAGCACGTCAACGCCCCCGAGGCGCGCCTGTACCTGAGCAGGCAGCTGTTCGAGGAGGCGGTGCACGTCCAGTTCTACCTGAACCTGCTGGACACGTACGTGCCGGACGAGGAGGAGCGGTTCGCGGCGTTCGCGGCGGTGGAGAACATCCCCTCCATCCGGCGCAAGGCCGAGTTCTGCTTCCGTTGGATCGACTCCATCGGCAGCCTCCAGCGGCTGGAGACCCGCGAGGACCGGCGGGCGTTCCTGCTCAACCTGATCTGCTTCGCCGCCTGCATCGAGGGCCTGTTCTTCTACGGCGCGTTCGCCTACGTCTACTTCCTGCGCTCGCGCGGCCTGCTGAACGGGCTGGCCTCGGGCACCAACTGGGTCTTCCGCGACGAGTCCATGCACATGGCCTTCGCCTTCGACGTGGTGGACGTCGTCCGGCAGGAGGAGCCGGACCTCTTCGACGCGGAGATGGCGAGCCAGGTCAGGGAGATGCTGGCCGAGGCGGTCGACTGCGAGGCGCAGTTCGCCGAGGACCTGCTCGGGCAGGGCGTGCCCGGCATGTCGACCGCGGACATGCGCTCGTACCTGGAGCACGTGGCCGACCGGCGGCTGGCCCAGCTCGGCATCGAGCCGCTGTACGGGGCGAAGAACCCGTTCGCGTTCATGGAGCTGCAGGACGTGCAGGAGTTGTCGAACTTCTTCGAGCGGCGGGTGTCGGCGTACCAGGTGGGGGTGACCGGCTCGGTCAGCTTCGACGCCGACTTCTGACCCTTACAGATCTACAACGTAAAGTCGTGCGGCGGGGTTCGCCCCCGCCGCGCGGGTCAGGCAGGCTCCGGGCGGTTGTCCTTGCCGTCCAGCCAGAGGACGTCGGACTCGTCGCGGTGGGAACCGGTGGTGCCGACGTGCTTGGCGTCGATCCGCGGACCCTTCTTGATCACGTGGACGAGGGCCATGGCGTGGCCGCGTCCGAGGTCGTAGTCCTGCTTGAGCCAGTCGATGATCGTCCCGGCCTTGGTGGACGGGGCGTCGAAGCCGCGTTCCCTGGCCAGGGCGATGAACTCGCGGGGGGTCAGTCCGGTCTTGCCTTCGATGTTGTCCAGGTAAGCCTGGAAGGACATGGTGTTCTCCGCTCGTCATGGGGTGTTGCGGCCATGATGCACCATTTCGGTGGGTGCGCCGTCTCAGTAGAATGCCGTTCCGCCGAGTGCCGAGGGGTGACGGTGATGGACGAGCGCGAACTGAGCTGCCCGTGGGAAGGCGTCCTGGTCACACCGGGCCCGGCCGTTCGCACGGGCGTGCTCGTGCTGGCGGGGTCGAGCGGGCGGATCGAACGGGACAGGGCCCGCCTGCTGGCCGCGGAGGGGGTGACCGCGCTGTCGATCCGCTGGTTCGGCGGGCCGGGGCAGCCGCCGGGCATCTGCGAGATCCCGCTGGAGACGTTCGTGTCGGCCGTCGATCTGCTGGAGTCCACCGGCGTCCGGCGGGTCTGCGTGCTGGGCATGTCGAAGGGGGCCGAGGCCGCGCTGCTGACCGCCGTCCGGGACCGGCGGATCGGCGGGGTGGTGGCGTTGTCGCCGACCTCGCTCGTGTGGGGCAACGTCGGGCCGGGGCCGGACGGGGAGAAACGTCCCTACCGGTCGTCCTGGACGTGGAAGGGACGGCCGCTGCCGTTCGTCCCGTACGACGACGACTGGGCCGAGGCCGAGCCCGAGCACGGCCCGCTGGCCCTGCGCGAGCTGTACGAGCTCAGCCAGCGCACGTTCGCCGATCTGTTGCCGGCCGCGGAGATCCCGATCGAGGCGGCGGCGGCCGACGTGCTGCTGGTGGCGGGCGGGGATGACGCCATGTGGCCGTCCCTGCCGTTCGCCCGGCGGCTGGCCGCGCGGCGTCGTGCCGCCGGCCGCCCGGTGCGGGTGGTCAGCCGTGCCGAGGCCGGTCATCGTCCGCGCCTGCCGGGGGAGGGGCCCGCCCCCGAGTCGCCGGACTTCCTCTACGGGGGCGACCCGGTCGCCGACGCCGGGCTCGGAGCCGACGCCTGGCCGCACATCCTCGACCTGCTGCACGGCTGACGCCCGCGGGTCCCCTGCGATGATCGTCTTCTGCTAGTTTGTACCTTCCGGCCGGATGTTGCATCTGGCCGAGAGTGCTTGTATGACCATTTCTCCGGTAAACGTGCGGCCCGTCGAGGCCGCGGATCACCCCACCGTCGAACGCCTCTGGCTCATGTTCCGCCACGACATGGCGGACTTCCAGGGCGGGCTCCCCGACCCCGACGGCACCTACCACGGCGACCGCCTGCGCACCGCCCTCGATGACGACGACTGGACGGCCTACCTGTTCACCAGCGGCGACCGGCCGGTCGGGTTCGCGTTCGTGCGTGCGGCGGCCGGCCCGGTCCGGGTGCTGAACAGCTTCTTCGTGGTCCGCGGGGCGCGCCGGTCGGGGATCGGGCTGCGGGTCGTCCGGGAGGTGATCTCCCGGCATCCCGGGCCGTGGCGGATCGCCTTCCAGGACGCCAACACGGCGGGCGTGGCGTTCTGGCGGCGCGTCGCGACCGAGTTCGCCGGTGAGGCGTGGACGGAGGAGCGCCGGCCCGTCCCGAACCGCCCGGATGTCCCGCCGGACGTGTGGATCTCCTTCACCGCCGCCGAAATCTGATGGTGTGGTACGTTTTCGCCACGCATTCGAACTGAGGGGGTGAGACCGATCAACGTTGTGACAGGTCGGGGCTCCCTCACGCGCATCGCCTAGGGAGCGCCCGCACAAGGCATCCCGAAAGGCTCAGGACGCGCATGCGTTTTCTCTCCCGGACGTCGGCCGACGGCGTCATCGAACGATCCTTCGCCCTCGGCGACATCCCCGGCGTCCTGTGGACCCCGCAGGACGCCGAACCCCGCGGCCTGGTCCTCATCGGGCACGGCGGCGGGCAGCACAAGCAGGCCCCGGGCGTCGTGGGACGCGCGCACCGGCTGGCGGCCGAACGCGGCTTCGCGGCGGCGGCCATCGACGCGCCGGCCCACGGCGACCGGCCCGGAAGCGCCGAACACGAGCGGATCATCGCCGCGATGCGGGAGCGGATGGCCGGCGCGGGCGACCCCACCCCGCTGCTGGCCGAGCTGCACACGCTGCTGGCCGCCCAGACCGTGCCGGAGTGGCGGTCGGTCCTGGACGCGCTCGGCGACCAGGGGCCGGTGGGTTACTGGGGCGTGTCGCTGGGCTGCGCCCTGGGGATCCCGCTGGTGGCCGCCGAGCCGCGGATCGGCGCGGCGGTCCTGGGGCTGAGCGGCACCTCGCTCGCCTCGGTCCAGGCCGCCGCCGGGATCACCGTCCCGGTGCGGTTCCTGCTGCAGTGGGACGACGAACGGGTGCCGCGGGCCGAGGCCCTGGCCCTGTTCGACGCCCTGGCCTCGGCCGAGAAGACCCTGCACGCCAACCCCGGCGGGCACGGGGACGTGCCGGACTTCGAGATCGACAGCGCCCTGCGCTTCCTCGCCGACCGGCTGGCCTGAGGCCGCCGCCGGCCGGGTGGCCGTCCCGGCCGGCGGGCCGCCGATGAGTACGGGCGGGCGCGGCTGAGCACGTGCGTGCTCACGACAGGGGACCCGCGGCGCGGCCACCATCGTGGTGCAGGAAGACCACGGCGCGTCGCCCAGGGGGCGAGCACCGCCAGCCCACCGGCCGCGTACGCCGCCATCGCGATCGCCGCCACCATCAGCGCGTACTCCCAGCCGTGGGCGAGGGCGGCCTCGTGCTCCCGTCCGGCGAGCCGCGCGGCCAGGTCCGCACGGCAGGCCAGGAGCGCGCCCTGCACCTGGACCAGCGCGGTGGTCGGCGGTGGCGACGGCGTCCATGACGTCGAGCATGGCCATGAGCTCGCCGGTGCGCTCGCCCGAGATGAGCACCCGCCACAGGACCTGCGCCGCGCCGACGCCCTGCTCGACGTCGCCGTTCAGCAGGGCCGACTCGGTGGCGGCGCGGGCGAGCTGTTCGGCCAGCGGCAGGTCGAGCAGCGTCCAGGCGCGCCGGGTGGCGGTCAGCAGCATGCCGGGCGGCGGCTGGACGCCGGCGTCGAGGCTCCAGCGGACGATGCGCAGCGCGTCGGAGCGGCGGCGGGCCCCCGTGGCGGCGATGGCCTCGGCCAGCACGCGCTTGGCCCTGCGGGTGCGCAGCTCCGGGCAGCCGTCGCGCAGCGCCTCGCCGTACAGGGGGTGGGCCAGGCGGAGCAGGGAGCGGCGGCCGTCGCGCTGGATCCACAGCAGCCCGCGCGCCTCCAGGCGGGTGAGCAGGTCTTCGGGGACGAGCCGGGTGACCACGCCGACCGAGACGGGCTCGGCCAGGGCGAGCAGTTCGAGCGCCCACCGTTCCTGGTCGGCGAGCGCGCCGAGCCGCCTGGCCACCAGCTCGGTCAGCCGGGGGGCGACCAGCCAGGGGCCCTCCCACCGCCACACGCCCTTGGTCTCGGCCAGCGTCCCGGCCTGCATGCCGGCCAGCACGACCTCGCGCAGCAGGAGCAGGTTGCCGGCGGTCAGCTCGTGCAGACGGCGCACGGTGAGCTCGGCCGCCTGGCCGCCGAGCACCTCGTGCAGCACCTGGCCCACCTCGGACGGCGACAGCGCGGCCGGCTCGATCCGCTCGGCCAGCCCTTCGGTCCACAACGCGGCCAGCCACTCGGAGAACGGCTCGCCGGCGCGCAGCACCACCAGCACGAACGCGGCCCGCGTCCGGGCCAGGTGGCGCAGCACGGCCGCCGACTCGTCGTCGAGCAGGTGGGCGTCGTCCACGACGACCACCGCGCGCCGCGACCCGGCCGTCAGGGCCGCGACCATGGCCCGCACCAGCACGCCGCGGCTGGCCACGCCCACGACGCCGTCGGGCACGAGCACGCCGAGCGGACCGAGCGGCACGTCGGAGTTGCCCGAGGTGGCCGGCACCGAATGCACGACGAACCTGGACGGATCAAGCGTGGCGAGCGCCTCGTACACCAGCCGGCTCTTGCCGACGCCCGGCGGGCCGGTGATCGCCAGCGCGCCGGCCGCCGGATCGCGCAGGGCGGTGGTGACGCGGCCCAGATCGGACTCCCTGCCCACGAACGGCCACATGCCCGCCTCCCGCTGCGTCGTCTGCCGCAGTCTGACACGCTGGACGGGCACGAGTCAGCCGGAATGTCGCCTTCGCCGGCGTTCGCCTGGCGGGTCAGGAGCCGCCGGCGATCTCGACGACGGCGTGGCGGTTGTGCTCGCCGGTGAGGTGGTCGAGCAGGTAGTGGGCCAGGTCGGCGCGGGAGATCGAGCCCGCCTTGGCCAGGGGCGCGTTCTCGGCGGTGCGGTAGCGGCCGGTCAGGGGCCCGTCGGTGAGCATCGGCGGGCGCACGATCGTCCAGTCGATGTCGTGGGCGGCGGTGACGGCGGCCTCCATGCGTCTCATGTCGGCGTAGCCGTGCCGGTAGAGGCGCTGGATCACGAAGCGGGTGACCAGGCGGCGGCCCAGCGGCGTGCCCGGCGGGATGTCCAGGCCCGCCGACGACAGGCACAGCAGGCGGCGCACCCCGCCGTCGCGCATGGCGGCGATGACGTTGGCGGTGCCCTGGGAGTAGACGGTGGTGGGGTGGCCGCGGTCGGTGCTGCCCAGGCAGGACAGCACGGCCTCGTGCCCGGCGACGGCGTCCCGCCAGGGGCCGGGGGTCAGCACGTCGCCGCCGATCACGCTCACCCGCTCGCCCGCCGGGACGCGGGCGGGGTCGCGGGCCAGGACGGTGACGTCGTGCCCGGCGGCGACCGCCTGCTCGACCACCTGGCGTCCGGTGCCGCCGGTCGCGCCGAGGACCATCAGCCTCATGCCGCACCGGCCAGGGCCCGTACGACGGCCTCGGCGATCTCGCGCTGGCCGTCGATGCTCAGGTGCACGCCGTCGTCGAGGAAGTGGTGGTCCTCGCGGACGGCGAGCCTGGTGTCCACGGTCGGCTCGGGACGGCCCAGCAGGTGGTCGGCGGTGGCGTCGACGTCCTTGCCGGCCCAGGTGATGCCGGCGCGCCGGAAATGGGGGTAGGCGGCGGCGCGCGGCTCGTCGAAGGGGCTGGGCGTGAGCCAGACCCAGCGGACGGCCCCCCGCTGCTGGGCCAGGTCGTGCAGCATGGCCAGGTTGCGCTCGGTCTCGGCGGCGCTGACCAGGGTCGGCGCGTCGGGGGCGAGGTGCTGGGCGTCGTTGGCGCCGATCATGCACAGCACCAGGTCGGGCCGCTGGAAGCCGAGGGCGGGGAGCTGGGTGATCGCCTGGGTGGTGGTGCTGCCGGTGATCGCCAGGTTGGTGAAGCGGACGGCGTCGCCGGGACGGCGCAGCGCGACCAGCCGGCGCAGGATCTCGAACCAGGACAGGCGGTCGGCGGTGGTGCTCTCGCCGAGGGCCACCACGTGGAAGGCGTCGCGGGAGCCCTCGGGGCGCAGCGGCAGCCGGTCGACGGCGTCGGCGAGGCCGGGCCGGGCCAGCAGCGTCTCGGCGGCCTGCCGGGTCTGGTGGTCGAAGGCGTCCAGCAGCGCGCGGTAGGCGTCGGCGTCGAGGCCGAACAGGGCGGCGAGGCGGGCCTCGTCCGCGCCGATCAGGTACGGCAGGGCGCCGGGCCGCTGGAACCGGACGAGCCGTTCGGTCATCGGGTCGGTCATGACAGGGCCTCCGTCTGGACGGTGGATGCGGGGGACGGGCGGAGCACGGCGTTCATCACGAGACCCGTCCGCCGGTGAGGTCGAGGGTCGCCCCGGTCACCCAGGAGGCGGCGGGCGAGGCGAGGTAGAGGACGGCCTGGGCGACGTCGGCGGGACGGCCGACGCGCCCGAGCGGGAAGGCCGCGGCGAGCTGGGCGAGCCGCTCGGCGGGCAGCGCGGCGAGCTTGTCGTTGAGCACGGCCGAGGGCGCCAGGCAGTTGACCCGCACGCCGTCGCCGCCCACCTCGGCGGCCAGGTGCCGGGCGAACATGACCACGCCCGCCTTGGCGGCGGCGTAGGCGGCGTTGGCGCCTCCGGGCTGCCGGCCCGCGGTGGACGACATCAGGATGATCGACCCGGCGCGCCGCTCCAGCATGCCCGGCAGGAACTCGTGGACGGTGAGGAACACCGAGGTCAGGTCGGACTCCAGCACGGCGCGCCAGCGGCCGGGGTCGAGCCCCGCGGTCGGCGCGGGCGCGCCCTGCCCGCCGGCGAACGGGGCCAGGATTTCCACCGGTCCGAGCGCGGCCTCCACCTCGGCGCGGATGCGGGCCAGGGCGCCGGTGTCGGTCACGTCGCCGGGCGCGGCCAGCGCCCGGCCGCCCTCGGCGGTGATCGAGGCGACGACGCGGTCCACCGCCTCGGTGTCGCGGCCGGTGACCGCGACCCGGACGCCGTTGGCGGCCAGCGCGTGGCAGGTCGCCGCGCCGATGCCGCGGGAACCGCCGGTGACGAGGGCGACCTTGCCCTCCAGTCCTGGATGTCTGGGCCAGTCAGGCCGGTCGGTGGTCATCGCATATTGCTTCTCTCTAGAGAAAGGTTCACCCTTGTGAAAGGTTCTGTGCGGAGTACAGTATGCGCTGTGTCCGCGTCCCGCAACCGCCCGATGGGCGTCGCCTTCCTGCTCGCGCAGCTCGGCGCGCACGCCGCCGGCCGGTTCGCCGCGCGGGTCGCCGAGCTCGGCCTGTCGCCGTCCGACGTCGGGCTGCTGCGGATGATCGCCCTCCAGCCGGGCCGCAGCCAGCAGTCGCTCGCCGCCGACCTCGGCGTCGTGCCCAGCCGGGTCACCGCGCTGCTCGACCCGCTCGACCGGGCCGGCCTGGTGGAGCGGCGCCGATCGGCCGGCGACCGCCGCAACCACGAGCTGCACCTGACCGAGCAGGGCGCGAAGGTGATGGAGGACATCAGGAAGACCGCGATGGCGCACGAGGCCGACCTGACCTCGTGCCTCAGCCCTGACCAGCGCGGCGAGCTGCTCGCCCTGCTGGAGCTGGTCGCCGCCGACCAGGGCCTGACGCCGGGCGTGCATCCCGGCTACCGCCGCTCCTGAGGCCGCCCGCCGCGCGGCGGGCCGTAGGTCCCCGCGCGGGAGGACCTACGGCTCTGGCCGCCGCGTCCGCCCAGGCCAGAGGCTTGGATCATCACCACCGGATGCGAAGAAGGTGTTCACGAATGAGGCACAGGCCCATCGCCCTTGACGCCGACGACGTGCAGGTCAGGATCCGCGGCGGCGGCGTGCGCGCGGCCGACGTGCGGCGTGCCCGCCACACCGTGGCCGACCTGACCCGGCTCGCCCACGAGCCGGTGCTCGGCGCGACGGTCAAGCTCGCCGCCACGCCGCAGGTCGCGGGGGAGCGGCGGACGGCCGAGGCCGTGGTGGACGTCCAGGGCCGGCTCATCAGGGCCCGGGCCGGCGCCGGCTCCACCCGCGCCGCCATCCACCTGCTCGGCGACCGGCTGCGGGCGCGGCTGCTGGAGAGCACCCGGGACTGGGAGAACCGGCGCGGCCGCCACCCCCGTCCGCCCCACCCCGCCCCGCCCGCCGGGGAACGCCGGATCGTCGGGACCTGCACGGCCGCCCGCGCCGTGCCCGACGAGGCGGCGGTGGACCTGGACGACCTCGACTACGACTTCCTGCTGTTCACCGAGACCGCGACCGGCCAGGACAGCGTGATCTACCGCACCGGCGACGGCTACCGCCTCGCCCAGCTCGACCCCCGTCCCGACCTGCCGGCGCCGACCTGCGCGGGGATCTCGGTCAGCCCGCTGCCCGCCCCCCGCCTCACCGCCGGGCAGGCCCTCGACCGGCTGGAGCTGACCGGTTTCCCGTTCGTCTTCTTCGCCGACTCCGCCACCGGGGCGGGCTGCCTCCTCTACCGCCGCGACGACGGGGACTACGGCCTGGTGACCACCGCGCACCAGGACTGAGCGCCGGCGCCGCCCCCGGCCGGGGGGGCGGCGCCGCCCGTTCAAGGACCCGTCACACGACGGCCGCGCGGGCGGCCGCGATGCGGCGGCCGGAGATCTGCTCGGCCTCCACCACGATGTAGTGGTCCCGGTCGCCCGGCGCCCACGTCGTCAGCGGCAGCTCAGCCAGGCGGGCCAGCTCGGCGGCGTCGGTCACCTCGCGCGCGTGCCCCACCGCCGTGACCGACCAGCCGGTACGCCGCCCGGCGTCGAAGTCGTCGGCCTCGAAGGCCACCACGGCCCGCCGGGTGGCCGCCGCCAGCTTCGACCCCGTCGCGGTGCGGATCACGATGGACCGCCCGTCGAGACAGAAGTTCACCGGCTGGACGGCGGGCAGGGCACGATCGGTGAACACGATCCGCCCGATGGGCATCGAGGACAGCAGCAGGAAGCACTCCTCCTCGGAGAGCACCTGCAGTCCGGACGAGTCGAGCTGCATGCTCTCCAGGATCCCCCACCCGCCCCCGCCCGCGGCAGGGACGAAAGTCCCATCTTCCCCCGCGACCGGCCCGCGGACGCCGGATGTCCCGTCCGGGACCTTCGGCCCTTCAAAAGCGGACGTTCGCCCCGGTCAGCGGCCGGGCCCCGCTCCCTAGCCTGGGAACCGGCCCGCGGTCGCGGGTCTCACCCCTGGGACCTGTGGAGGTCACAATGTTGTCCGCGGAATCCGCCGCCGTCGTCCGCGCCACGCTGCCCGTCGTGGGCGCCTCGCTCGACGCCATCACCGAGCGGTTCTACGCGACGATGTTCGCCGACCGGCCCGAGCTGCTGGACGGCCTGTTCAACCGCGGCAACCAGGCCAGCGGCGAGCAGCGCAAGGCGCTGGCCGCCTCCGTCGCCGCCTTCGCCACCACTCTCCTGGACCACCCCGACCAGCGGCCCGACCACCTGCTCGCGCGCATCGCGCACAAGCACACCGCGGTCGGCGTCACCGACGACCAGTACGTGATCGTGCACAAGTACCTGTTCGGCGCGATCGCCGAGGTGCTGGGCGAGGCCGTCACCCCGCAGGTCGCCGCCGCCTGGGACGAGGTGTACTGGCTGATGGCCGGCGCCCTGATCGCGATGGAGGCCCGCCTCTACGCCGACGCCGGCGCCGTCGAGGGCCGCACGTGGCGGCGCTGGCGGGTGGCCGGCCGCCGCGAGGAGACGCCCGACGTCGCCTCCTTCCTGCTCACCCCGCTCGGCGAGGAGCCCCCGCCGCCCGCCCGCCCCGGCCAGTACGTCAGCGTCCAGGTCGAGATGCCCGACGGCGTGCGCCAGCTGCGCCAGTACACGCTGTCCAACGCCGGCGACGGCCTGCGCCGGATCACCGTCAAGCGCGTGGACGGCGACCCCGCCGGGGAGGTGTCCACCCTGCTGCACGCCACCGTGCGCCAGGGGGACGAGCTCACCCTGTCGGCGCCCTTCGGCGACGTCACCCTGGACGACTCCGAGGCGCCGCTGGTGCTGGTGAGCGCCGGCATCGGCGGCACCCCCATGGTCGCCATGCTCGACCACCTCGCCGCCACCGGCTCCCGCCGCCGCGTCCTGGCCCTGCACGCCGACCGCTCGCCCGACCGGCACGCGCTGCGCGAGGACATGACCCGCCTGGCCCCCGAGCACGTCTTCTGGTACGAGCACGGCGCCCAGACCCCCGACCGCGACGGCCTGATGCCGAAGACCTCGTCCGGGCCGCTGTAGGCCACCGTGGTCGCCTCGCGCAGCCGCTCCGGCGAGATCAGCCGCACGCCGTCCACCTCGCCGAG